>NZ_JAIHAO010000003.1:0-117853 GCF_020054765.1 Caloramator sp.
CTCGCGATGCCATCGTCCTGATGGCCGCTCGGCTCGGCACGTCCTGTGCCGAATTACGGACTTTTTCAAAGTCGAAAAGCTAAGAATTGCTAAAGCTCACGAAAGAGCACATTGAAATCCATTCATAGGGCTTTTTCATAATTTATCTAATAAGTAGATTTGTCAACAATTTCAGCATTAACCTTAAGTGGTTAATGCTTTTTTAGTTTATCAAAAAAATAACATTGAAAAATTTTCGGAAAAATTATAATATTAATATATATCTTGTGACGGGGGAATGTATATATGAAATTGAGTAGAATTAAAGAATTGATAAGTGCGGAAGTTTTATGCAATGAAGAAATGCTTTCGATGGAAACTGTATGTGCCTTTGGTTCAGATTTAATGAGCGATGTTTTAGCACTAACTTGTAAAGATACAATTCTTATTACAGGGCTTACCAATATACAGACAATAAGGACAGCAGAGATGCTCGACATTAAATGCATTATTTTTGTAAGAAATAAAAGACCAGATGAAACAATAGTTGAGCTTGCAAAGGAGAAGGGAATGTGTATTCTTACAACACGACACACTATGTTTACAACTTGTGGTATACTTTATAGTAATGGATTAAAAGGAGTTGACATTGACTAATGGAGGAGTTACTTTCTGTTAAATATGATATAGTTAGTGGTGATTTTATTAGAGGAGGAGAGGCCTCCAGTAATCTGAAAAAATTATTAAATCAGCTTGGTATAAGGAGCGATATAGTAAAGAGAATTTGTGTTGCCTGTTATGAGGCAGAAATGAATATTGTCATACACAGTGTTGGCGGCTTTATTGAGGCTAAAATATATAATGATAAAATTGAAATTACTGCCTATGATTATGGGCCAGGTATTCTTAATATTGAACTTGCAATGCAGGAAGGATATTCAACTGCATCTGATATTGCACGAGAGATGGGTTTTGGCGGAGGAATGGGTCTTCCTAATATTAAAAGAAGCAGTGACGAATTTTATATAAAGTCAGAGGTGGGAAAATTTACAGAAATAAAGATTATAATTTATTTTAATTAAGGTGATAATATGAAACAACTATTCCATTCAGTTGCTTTGATTTCTGAAAAGTGCATAGGATGTACTAAATGTATGATGAATTGCCCAGTTGAAGCTATAAGAGTAAAGGGTGGTAAGGCTGTAATATATAACGAAAAATGTATAGATTGTGGGGAATGTATAAAGGTGTGTCCATATGGGGCTCATATTTCTATAAAAAATTCATTAGATGATATACACAGGTATAAGAAGAAAATAGCCATACCATCTGTTACCCTATATTCACAATTTGGCAAGAATGTAGAGCCTGATGTTATAAATGAGGGACTTTTAAAGCTTGGATTTGATGAGGTATTTGATATTACCTTTTCCTGTGATATAGCATCAGAGACATTGAAAAAAGATTTAGAAAGGGTAGAAAAACCAGCAATTTCTACATTGTGCCCAACAGTTGTAAGGCTTGTTGAGACTGAATATCCAAGTTTAGTAGGTCATTTAGTTAAAATGCTAACACCAATTGAAATATCCGCTCTTATAATTAGAGAGAAGTATCAGGGAATGGGATATAAAAACGAAGATGTAGGGATATTCTTTTTAACTCCTTGTCCAAGTTGGGTGACTAAGATAAGCGAAATATCTAAAAATGAAAATATAAGAATAAATGGTGCAATACCAATAAGTGATATATATCCTAAATTGTTAAAGCATATAAAAGGTAAGGTTGAAAATAAAAATTCGCATATTTCAAGAACAGGACTTATGTGGGCCTATTCTGGAGGTCAATGTGAAGCAATTGGCATAGAAAATTCAATTTCTGTAGATGGAATAAAAAATGTTATAAAGGTGTTAAACGATGTTGAAAATGGAAGGTTAGATGATATAGACTTTATTGAAGGATTAGCCTGTCCTAATGGATGCTTAGGAGGACTCTTGCTTGTAGAAAATCCCTATAATGCAGAAAGAATAACAAAAAATATAAATAGCAAGATTGATTTTACTTATCAAATACACGATTTTTCCGATATCGAAAGCAAATTAGTAAGTGATGAAGAAATTGATGAACATAGGGATACACAAAAATTTTCTACAAACTTTGAAAGTGCAGTTAAGATGATAAAAACTATGAATAATATAATAAATATGCTTCCTGGAACTGATTGCGGACTTTGTGGTTCACCCTCTTGTAAAGCTTTTGCTGAGGATGTGGCAAAGGGACTTGCAAGTTTGAAGGATTGTAAATTTTTAAATAAAGGAGGTTTTAAAGATGAAGGTTAAAGATATAGTTGATGCCATAAATTTTGAGGTTTTGGCTGGAGCAGAGGGACTTGATAGAGAGGTTAAGGGAGTTTATACCTGCGACCTTTTAAGCTGGGTTATGTCCCACGGAAAGCAAAATAATGTGTGGATTACAGTTCAAATACATCCAAACATTATTGCGGTTGCAACTCTTTTAGAATTTTCCTGTATAATAATTCCAGAAAATATAGATGTTGAAGAAGCAACTTTAAATAAAGCAAACAATGAAAATATACCTGTACTTCAATCCAATCTAAATGCATATGAAATTTGTATTGAATTAAATAAGTTAGGTGTATAAATATGAAACTCTATTATGATTTTCATATACACACAGGGCTTTCTCCCTGTGCAGATGATGATATGACTCCTAATAACATAGTAAATATGGCAAAAATTAAGGAACTTGATGTTATTGCAATTACAGATCACAACAGCTGTAGAAATGTTGAGGCCTGTTTAAAGGTTGCAGAAAAGGTAGGAATGTTGGTTATACCAGGAATGGAGCTTCAGACTAAAGAGGAAGCTCACGTTCTATGCCTTTTTAAGGATTTAGATTCAGCACTTTGTTTTCAAGAATTTGTTTATAACAGATTGCCCAATATAAAAAATAAACCAGATATATTTGGAAATCAGATAATATATGATGAAAATGATAAGATAGTAGGGTATGAGGACAAATTGCTGCTAAATTCTGCTGACATAACAATAGATGAGGCTTTTTATAGGGTAAAGGAGTTAGGCGGACAATTTATACCTGCACATATTGATAAGGATACTTATAGCATAATATCAAACTTAGGCTTTATTCCAGATTATTTAGATATAAAGACGTTAGAATATTCAAGTTATGAAAAAATCAATAAATTAATTAATAGTAAACAATTAAAAAACACCTATAGGCTTATTAAAAATTCAGATGCCCACAATTTAGCCCAAATATCAGAAAGAGAAAACTATATAGAGTGCCACCCAGGTGAATTGTGACATTATCCATATTATGGAACTGAAACCTTCATCAGGGTGGCAATATTTATTATTTCTTGTGATAGTTAAGTCTATTTATTATAATTGAGTTTATATCATTGGTTATTTTACCCATAGTTAAGTCGTAGTAGAATTTATTTATGTCGTGCAATTTATTATTCCTATTAATTTTATAATTTACTTGGCAATTATTATTTGCTTTTATTAGGTTTATAATTTTGTTTATAGATGCATTTATATTTTCGGTTTTATTTTTAAAATATTCCTCAATCCAGCTATCAACAATTTTGTTTACTTCTTTTTCTATATTCTTTATATCAGACCTGAAGAAGAAATACTTGTCGTTATAAAAGTTTTCAATTATTGTGC
The DNA here is from genome assembly GCF_020054765.1 of Caloramator sp. NCBI lineage: Bacteria > Bacillati > Bacillota > Clostridia > Eubacteriales > Clostridiaceae > Caloramator > Caloramator sp. The sequence continues at coordinate 3,693 of NZ_JAIHAO010000003.1, forward strand.
TACTTTTAATTGAGGACATATTATTTAAGTATTTAGCAGAAAATATGTTAAACCCATTTCCAATATATTTATTTATGTTTATGTTAGAGTAAATTTTGTTTGTAAGTGAATATAGCTCATTATCAACATATATTGTGGATAAATTTGTTAAATTATTAACATTTGCATCAGCTTCCATCTTAACCCCTCCCATTTACATTTGTTTAAGAAATGCAACACAATATATATATATATTCACTAAAATAAAAAAATGTGAGAGAAATTAAAAATAAATATCAGAAAATTCAATTGAAATTCTCTCAACATTATTAAAATTACTTATTGTACCTATTTCACAATTTACCTCTTTGTCTAAGTTATTTGGTAGTAAAATTATAAATTCACTGCCTTTTCCTTCTTCACTTATTAATTTAATTTCTCCACCGTGCATTTCAATAAATGATTTAACAATATTAAGACCAAGTCCACTTCCTTCGCGTTCCCTTGATAGAGACTTATTAACCTGACTAAATCTTTCAAAAATTATGTCCTGTTTATCGTAAGGTATACCGATTCCAGTGTCCTTAACAGAAATGCAAGTGTATTCTTCTAAATCCTTTATATTAACAATTATTTTTCCATTATTTGGTGTAAACTTAATTGCATTAGAGAGCAGATTTAGTATTATTCTTTCAATTTTATCTTTATCACATTTTATATATTTTTCTTCTATCTCAGTATCGAATATAATTTCAATATTTTTAGAATTAATATAATCGGCAACAGATTGAATTATGTCTTCAATTAAAGATACTATATTGCATTCGCATAGATTAAGTTGCATATATCCAGCATTTACTTTTGTTATATCTATTAGGTTATTAACAAGCCTTAATAGCCTAAAACAGTTTTGTTTTATTGATTTGTTATATTTGTATAGAGTGTCATTGTCATCAATAATTTTATTGTTTTTAAGATATAACTCCAAAAGCTGTATTGAACCTAAAATAATGTTCAAAGGAGTTCTAAACTCGTGGGATATATTAGCAAAGAATTCTGAACGTATATTTTCATATTCCTCAAGCTCTTTAATTTTTCTCCTGCTCTCTTCAAGTTTTTTAGAATCGGTTATATCCTTTGCATAAATGAAGATTCTATCTAAAAGAGTGTTATCTAATATAGGCATTATGTTTAGTTCAAGGAAGTACTCTTCATTTACTTTGTTTACTAATTTTGTTTCAAATTTTATTGGTTCTCCTTTTAACAATGCATCAATTGCTTCTTTACTTGTTATTTGATTTTCAATATTAAATAAGTCGTATATAGTAAATTCTTCAAGGTCATTTTTATCAAGTTTAGTTATATTAAAGAAGGTAGGATTTGCTACAAATATGTAACCAGAATAGAGGTCTGCCTCTAAAAGCATATCAGGACTGTAGTCAAAAAAGGACTTATATTTTTTTTGCTGCTCTAAATTTTTAATTTCTATAAGCTTTTTTTCTGTTATGTTTCTTACAACGGCAATAACCTGATTTTCTTTTAGTGCTACAATTCTTGCTTCAAAGTATTGTTTTGAAGAATCAAAGGAAAGACTATATTCTATCGATTTTATTTTCTTTGTACTTAATGTATAATCGATTGCTGATTTATATAGAAGTGCCACATCCATTGGCAGCATATCTATTATTTTATTTCCGATTATTTTATCTGGAGATACATATAAATCATCCCTATTATAGGTTCTAAAGTCAAGTATTGTTGTATCCTTATCTATTTTAAAATAAAGGTCTGGAAAGGCTTTAACTATAGACAATAGTTCAGTTGTAATGTTTTTTAGATTTTCCTCTGCCATTTTACGTTTTGTAATATCAACGCCAACAGCCCAAAGGGATAATCCTTCAATTGGATATAAGGATGAAACATTTGACCAAGATATAACCTTTTGACTTCCATCTTTACAGGTTATAGTGGTTTCAAGATTTCTAAAGTTATTTTCAAGCTCTGGAACAAGGCTTAAAATATAGCTTCGATATGTATCATCAGGATATAGAAGTTTAAAGGCGTCGGGATTGTTTATTATTTCTTCCTTAGAATATCCTGTTACCCTTTCGGCCTCTTTATTCCAAAAGATTATATTTCCATTTTCATCAAGAGCATCTATTAAAACAGGCATATTCTCAAGCATATAAAGTGATTTTTCGTTTATTAAATTTTGCATGCCCCTTCCCCTTCCTATTTATTTCTATATAAATAATTCAACATTTGTAAAAAAAATCCTGCAAATATTTTATAACATAAAAATCAGAAAACCATTTCTAAAATTTTATTCATAATATTTACACAATTAAATAAAAGTAATATAATAGATAATGCACCAAAAAAATGAAGGGGGAATAAAATATGAGAATTAAAAGAATTGGTGCTAAAATTACCAGTTTTATATTAAGTTTGTTGCTGATCTTGTCGATGCTACAACCAGGACTTGTAACCTTAGCACAGGCAGAGACAACTGGAAAGGTTTATGACATCATTGAAATCACAGATTTTCACGGTACTTTACAGGATTCTTCTAATAACAAGGTTGCAGCTGTCTTAGGAGACAGAATTAAAAAGGTTAAACAGTTAAACCCAGATAGATTTATTTTCCTAAGCGGCGGAGACTTATATCAGGGTTCGCCTGTTTCAAATGTACTTTTAGGAAAACCAGTTAAAGAATTTTTAAACAATGTAGGGCTTGATGTAACTGCCCTTGGAAACCACGAATTTGACTGGGGATTAGACAAAATAATAAATATGCATAAGGAAGAGCCAGTTGCTAAATATGATTTTGTATGTTCAAATCTATATGACAAAACAACAGGAAAAAGAGTATTTGAACCATACAAGATATTAGAAAAGGATGGTCTTAAAATAGCAGTTGTGGGAGCTATATCTACAGAAACTCCAACAATAGTTCTTCCTAAAAATGTAGAAAACTTTGAGTTTAAGGATGAAGTAACAGAAATTAATGCAGTTGTTAAGGATATAAGAGATAACAATAAGGCGGATGTTGTATTAGCTCTAATTCACGAAGGAAGTGATAAGACAGGCAAAACAGGTAAGATATTTGATATAACAAATAAGTTAGAGGGCGTGGACGCAGTATTTGGAGGACATTCACATACAATAGTTTATACACAGGCAGAAAATGGTATTCCGGTGTATATAGCAAATTCAAGTGGAAAGGGCTATATTCACGTAAAAATGACAGTTAAGGATGGTAAACCAAGCTTTACAGGAAATTATATTGCACTTGATAATGCTTCAGGGTATAAGACAGCAGAACCAGTGTATGATGCAGAGGTACAAGCTATAGTAGATAAAGCATATCAAGACTTAAAGCCAATATTTGATGTCAAGATTGGTTATACAGACAAAAACTTAACAAGAACACAAAAACAAAGCCCATACGGTGAATCATATCTTGGAAACTGGGTTACTGATGTAATGAGAAAGAAATTGAATGCAGATGTTGCTTTTCAAAATAATGGCGGTATAAGAATAGATATTCCAGCAGGGGATATAACTGTTGGTACAATTTTCTACTTAATGCCTTTTGACAATACTTTAGTTAAACTTGAAATGACAAAGGCACAATTAAAGACAGTATTAGAACAAGCTTTTAAGGACGGTGGAAAGGGAATACAAGTTTCAGGATTAAAGGTAAAATACGATCCAACAAGACTATCAGGAGACAGAGTTGTTGACATTATAAGAGAAAATGGCAAGGCAATTTCAGATACAGAAAAATTAGTGGTTGTTACTAATGATTTTATGGCAACAGGTGGAGATGGATTTACAGCATTTAAGGATGCAGGTGGTGCAGATCCAAAGAATAATACATTTATTTTAGTAAGAGATGCTTTAATTAATGCTGTTAAAGAAACAGGAAAAGTAGAAACAACTATGAATAATAGAATAACAAATCTTAAAAAGTCAATATCAATAGTTGCAACATCAGATGTTCACGGAAATGTGCTAAACTTTGATTATGCTACAGGAAAGCCACCAGTTGATTCAAAGGGAGTAGAAATTGACAAGGTCTTGCTAAGGTATCAACTTTTGTTAAAAACCTAAGAGCTCAAAATCCAAATGTAATGTTAATAGACAATGGTGATACAATTCAAGGTACGCCACTTGTTTATTATTACAATATGTTAGATAAAACAGCAGAGTATCCAATGATGAAGGTAATGGGTGCAATGGGATATGATGCTTGGGTATTAGGAAACCACGAATATAACTATGGTCTTGATACTTTAAATAGAGTAATTAAAGATGCAGAGAAAAACAATATAGAAGTATTATCAGCAAATACATATAAAAATGGTGAAAACTTTGTAAAACCATATATTATTAAGTCCTTTAATTTAGATGGAAAAGAAGTTAAAGTTGCAGTTATAGGACTTACAACTAAAACTATACCAAGCTGGGAATCACCACAAAATTATGCTGGATTAGAATTTAGAGATTTAGTTGAAGAGGCAAAAAAATGGGTTAAGGAAGTTAAAGATAAGGGGGCAGATGTTGTAATAGTATCAGCACACAGTGGAGAAGAAAAAGCATCAGACATAATACCAGAAAACCAAATTAAGGCAATTGCTCAAAATGTAAGTGGAATAGATGCAATTGTTGCAGGACACGCACATAGTATAATTTCTGAAAATATATATAAAAACCCAGAAGGAAAAGATGTAATAGTTACTGAACCAGGAAAATGGGCACAATATATATCACAAATTGATATTTATGTAAATCAAGATGGAACATATTCAGTATCAGCAAAGAATGTAAAGATGGATAGCACAATTGAAGAAGATATAGAGATTGTTAATTTAATTAAGCCATATCAAGATAAGACTATGGAATATATAAAAACAGTTGTTGGAAAGGCTACAGGAGAATTTACAGGTTTAAATCAAACAATAGAACCAACTGCTATAATGGAACTTATAAACAAAGTTCAGATGGAAGCAGCAGGAACCCAACTTTCAATTGCGGCACCATTAAGTTCAAAGGCTTATATACCACAAGGTGATGTAACTATACAAGATATTATGTCTGTATATGTTTATGAAAACTTCCTATATGGTATAAAGATGACAGGAAAGCAGTTGAAGGACTGGTTAGAATGGTCAGCAAGATATTATAAGCAAGTTCAAAGCCCAACAGATAAAATAGAAAAGGACCCAGTACTAAACATTCCAGACTATAATCTTGACCAATTATATGGTGCAACATACGATATAGATTTAACACAACCTGCTGGAAATAGAATTAAGAATTTAAGATATAAGGGCAAATTAATTAAGGATACTGATGTATTTACAGTAGCAATTAATAATTACAGATACAATGGTGGTGGCGGATTTATGGCTGCTGCTGGAATAAGCAATACAGATTCAAGTATAGTTGTATACGATTCACAAAAGGCACTTGGAGATGATGGACAAGTAAGAAGCTTAATGATAGAGTACTTCAAGAAATATGGAACAATTGCAAATACTGTAGAAAAGAATTGGAAGTTAAGCACAACAAAGGTTGAAGAAATAAAGGATACTGAAGATACAACTAATGATGAAATACAAAACGATGATAAAACAACAGATGATAAGGAAGCAACCAATAATGGAGGAGCTGAACAAAATAAAGATGGTAAATTACCAAAGACAGGTTCAGTAGTAGACATAACTACTCTATTTGGAGCAGGTGCAGCTTCCATTATGATTGGTGCAGTTTTTGTAATACACGATTCAAGAAGAAAGAAAAAAGTAGCATAAAAATAAAGCAGGCGAAAGCCTGCTTTATTTTTTCATTGCATTTTTTACTGTGTAAGTTGCTATGAAGGAAACAAGAAGCATTGCTATTGATGCACCGATAAATACATAGCTGTAGTTATTATATAGGTTTATTATTTTTCCATTTAAACTTGTTCCAATTGCACCACCTACAAACATATTAAAGGAAGCAAGGGACATAGCAGTACCCCTAAGTGTAGGCATAGTTTCTTGTGCTGTTGAAACAAGTGTTGATTGTAGTGAAACAAAGGCAAGACCAAATCCAAATAGAGCAACTACTATTAAAGCTGTTGAATTAGTTGCAGAAAGTAGATAAAGAGATACTGAACCTGTTAATCCTAAAACTAAAAGGAATTTATTTTGTAGTTTTGCTCTAAGCTTTGGTGCTATTCTTCCACCTATAACCGTTGCAATACCAAAGGAAGTTAATACAATACCTACAATTAAAATGTTGTATCCTGTCTTAGATTGAACAAGTTTTCCAGTATATGTGAAGCTACCAAATACGCTAAATCCAACAAGCATAATAGTTGATACAACAGCTACAAGCTTACCGTTAGAAAGTGCCTGCTTATACACACCAGTTAAATTTAGTTTATCAATTCTTCCAGGAAGTTTTGGTAGTTTCTTTAGCATTACTATTGCAAGTATAAGTTCTCCAAGTCCATATATAAAGTAAACAGCTCTCCAAGAACCAAAGTATGCAAGTGCTCCCCCGATAAGTGTTGCAGATGCACCACCTAAGAACATCATACCCATAACCTTACCTATGGATTTTTGTCTCTCCTGTGGTTCAAAAACTTCTCCAACAAGTGCCATAGTAACAGGGAATATACCAGCACCAAAGGCACCGTTTACTGCTCTAAAGAATACAAGCGAAGGTAAGTTAAATGCAAAGGCACCAAGCATACTAAATATTGCTGTACCAAAGGCAGCAATGTTTATAATCTTTGTCTTTCCGAATCTGTCTCCAAGTGGTCCAAATAGTATTGTAAATAGACCAAATGAAAGCATATATGCAGTAACAGATACTGCGGCAGTTGTAAGACTAAGATTTAAATCCTTTGCAATATTTATTATAAGTGGAGCAGCAGCATAGTTGTCTCCATTGGCCAAAAACGCCATTAAACCAAGTACCATAATTATGGTTTGTTTATCTTTGTTTGTCATTATAACACCTCCGTAATATAAGTAAATAATTAAATAATAATATAACAATATCATATTATTACAATATATCATTTTTGTCAACAATGTATTTGACATATTTGTTAAATAGGTATATTCTAATAATAGCAAATGCTAAAAAGGGGTGGTATTATGTCAAATTGCAGTACTTGTCCTTCAAATTCATCCTGTTCAAAGGACAAAGAAACTTGTATGGTACAAATAAATCCAAACAATAGAATAAAAAAGGTAATAGCAGTAATGAGTGGAAAGGGTGGAGTTGGTAAATCAACTGTATCAGTTCTACTTGCTAAAAAACTAAATGAGTTAGGATATAGTGTTGGTATTATGGATGCAGATGTTACAGGCCCAAGTATACCAAGACTTCTTAATATAAGAGAGAAGGCAAGGGGAACAGAGGAGTACATACTCCCTGTTGAAACTGAAGATGGCATTAAAGTGATGTCAGTTAACCTTTTAATGGAGGATGAAAATCAGCCTGTATTATGGAGGGGACCTGTAATTTCTGGTGTAATAACTCAATTTTGGACTGATGTTTTGTGGGAGGATTTAGATTATCTAATAATAGATATGCCTCCAGGAACATCTGATGTTGCACTAACTGTAATGCAGTCAATTCCTATAAATGGAGTTGTAATGGTTTCAATTCCTCAGGATTTAGTTACAATGATAGTTATGAAGGCAATAAATATGGCAAGAAAGCTTAATATTGATGTTTTAGGTGTTATACAAAATATGAGTTATATTAACTGCCCAGATTGTGGAAAGAAAATAAGATTATTTAATTCAGAAAAGGCAGAGGAAGAATATAGAGAAATGGGAGTTGATATTTTAGGCGAACTTCCAATGACTCAAAGTCTAAATAATTACAATGATTTAACACAAGATAGAATAGAATTTGATAAAATATTTACACCAATTGTTTTAGAGATAATGAAAAAATTAAATTAATGGAGGGGTATATGCCAAGACCTACTAAATATAGAATGGTAGAAAATTTACCAAAGGAGGAGTATTTTGTTCCAGCAAATGTTCCAAAATGCTCCTTAGATGAGGTGGTTTTGAAGGTTGAAGAGCTTGAGGCTATGAGACTAAAGGATGTTGAAGAGCTTCATCAGGAGGACTGTGCAGAGAGGATGAACGTCTCAAGACAGACCTTTCAAAACATCATAGATAGTGCAAGAAAAAAGGTAGCGATAGCACTAACAGAAGGAAAGGCAATAAGAATTGGAGGAGGGCATTTTGTAACAAAGTACTGTAAATTTAAGTGTTTTGATTGTGGAAATGAGTATGATATAAATGTTGAATATGACAAAACAAAGTGCCCTGTTTGTAGTTCTAATAAAGTTATGTGTAGTAAAAAGGCTGAGAAGTGTAAAAAGTGGTGTAGATGTGAGGAAAATGATTGATTTGTTTTGTTAAAGTGATAAAATTAAATTAAGAATAAACAAAACCTGAAAAGGGCAAACTTAGGGAAACCTAAGGACGCAAAGTTATGGGCCTAAGGAGCTGTGCTCTATGGTTGCCAGACTGCCAGGTTCTCCTTATATGGGGAACCTAATATCTCTATATAAGGAGGTGTTTTTATGTTTAAAAAATTCTTTTCTATCAGTCTTGCTTTTTTATTAATAGTTACAAGTTCATCTACACCTATTATTGCTAAGTCAAAATCCAAGTCAAATCCTATTAGAAAAAAATCTGTTTTCACTCAAACTATGCAAAATAAAAAGGTGTTATCAAATTCTATTTATAATGAAAAAAGTTATGGTACATGGATGTGGAATACACAAAAGATAGTTGAAAGTCCTGATACAATAATTAAGCTCTTAAAGGATAATAAATTTACTGAAGTGTACCTTCAAATAGATCAAAAATTAGATGCTAAATACTACAGTCATTTTATAAAAAATGCTAATAATAATGGAATAAAAGTTTATGCATTAGATGGAGATCCAAATTGGACTTTAAAGAATAATAGGAGAGAACTTGAAAATTTTTTAAATTGGGTTGTTAATTATAATAGTTCAAAAGTACAAGATGAAAGATTTGTTGGTATTCATCTTGATGTTGAACCATATCTTTTAAGTTTATGGAAAAATAACAAAATCAAAGTTATAACAGATTATATGGAATATATAACGTACTTAAAGGCATTTGGTGCTAAAAATGGACTCGAGGTCGCTGTAGATATTCCATTTTGGTTTGATGAAATAAGTATACCGAAACAAAAGGTAAATTTAGCTGAGTATGTAATATCAAGAGTTGATAGTGTAAATATAATGGCATACAGAGATAGAGCACAATCAATAATAGACATAGTAAAAAATGAAATGAATTATGCTAAAAAGTACAACAAAAAAGTTGTTATATCTGTTGAAACAGGAAATACATCAGAAGGTGAAAACATTACATTCTATCAAGAAGGACTTAGTTTTATGTGGAATGAATTAAATGAGGTAGATGAATACTATAAGAATAGTTATAATAATTATGGTTTTGCTGTACATTATTTAGAAAATATAATGAATATAAAAAAATAAAATTAAAAGCATCTATTATACATAGAGTTATGTGTAATAGATGCTTTTTTATATTTTTTAAAGCTATTGTAGGTATAACGTTATTTTGTGAATTTTCAACATAAGTGTGAAAATTCAAAATGATTAAGAATAGACACAGAATAACTAAATTGTATTGAAGGGCATAAGAAAACTTGATAATATTAAGTCGATGAAAGTACTTTCAGAAAATTTAAAATTAAAAAACAAGAATTTGCAATAAATATACGAGGGGTGATAAAAAATGATGCAAAAAATACAAAGATTTGGTGCAGCTATGTTTGTTCCGGTTTTATTGTTTGCATTTGCAGGAGTAACGGCAGGGATATCAATTTTATTTATGAATCCAGATATAATGGGTTCAATTGCAAATCAAAATACAATGTGGTATAAGTTTTGGTTTATTATTCAAGAGGGTGCGTGGACAGTATTTCGCCAGTTACCATTATTATTTGTAGTTGGATTGCCTATAGCATTAGCTCAAAAAGCTCAAGCAAGAGCATGTTTGGAAGCATTAGTAATTTATTTAACATTCAATTATTTTGTAAGTGCTATATTGTTATTATGGGGTCCAAGCTTTGGAGTTAATTTTAATGCACAAGTTGGTGGAACAAGCGGTTTAACTATGATTGCAGGCATAAAGACACTTGATACTGGAATGATAGGAGCAATTATAATTGCAGCTATAGTAGTTTATTTGCATAATAAATATTTTGATAAAAAATTGCCTGATTATTTAGGAATATTCCAAGGTTCATCTTTTATAGTAATGATAGGTTTTTTTGTTATGTTACCGGTAGCATTAATTATGTGTTTAGTATGGCCTAAAGTACAAGGTGGGATAGCGGCTCTACAAGTTTTATTATCTTCATCTGGTGTTTTTGGGGTATGGCTATATACATTCTTAGAGCGTATCTTAATACCAACTGGATTACATCATTTTATTTATGGTCCTTTCATTTTTGGACCAGCAGTAGTTGAAAATGGTATTGCTTCATATTGGCCATCTCATTTAAGGGAATTTGCAACAACTGCCCATTCATTAAAAGAAATGTTTCCAGCAGGTGGGTTTGCATTGCATGGAATGTCCAAAATATTTGGTGCACCTGGGATTGCTTTAGCAATTTATTCTACTGCAAAACCAGAAAAGAAAAAAATAGTTGCAGGATTATTAATACCAGCTACATTAACCGCTGTTATAGCGGGTATAACTGAACCACTTGAATTTACCTTCTTATTTATAGCTCCTATACTATTTTTAGTGCATAGTATATTGGCAGCAACTTTAGCTGCAATAGCATATGCTTTTGGAGTAGTAGGAAATTTTGGTGGTGGATTGATAGAGTGGGTGGCTCAAAATTGGCTTCCTTTATTTAAATATCATTATATGACGTATATTACTCAAATAATTATTGGATTATGTTTTACAGCTGTATATTACTTTGTGTTTAAATTTGCTATTGAAAAGTTTAATTTTAAAACACCTGGAAGAGAAGAAGGAGAAGAGGAGACAAAGCTTTATACAAAGGCAGATTATAGAGCAAAAAAGATGTCAGATGCGGCGGTTACTGTAGAAACAAATTTAAATAATAGTAAAGCAGGAAAGTTTTTAATTGCTTTAGGTGGAAAAGATAACATACAAGATGTTACTAATTGTGCAACTCGTTTAAGAGTTTCTGTAAAGGATGAAAGTAAAATTGCCAAAGATAGTGTATTTCATGAAGCAGGTGCACACGGTGTCGTTAGGAATGGTAAAGCAATTCAGATTATTGTTGGTCTGTCAGTTCCACAAGTAAGAGAAGAATTTGAAACATTATTAAAATAGATTAAAGATATAATAACATAAATAGAAGGAGGAACAAAAATGAAGAGATTTTCAATAGTAATTGCAGGTGGAGGTTCAACTTTTACTCCAGGAATAATATTAATGCTATTAGAGAACTTAGACAGATTTCCAATTAGAAAAATAAAATTGTATGATAATGATAAGGAAAGACAAGATATAATTGCAAATGCGTGTGAAATAATATTAAAGGAAAAAGCACCAGATATTGAATTTATGGCAACTACAGATCCGGAGCAAGCATTTACTGATATAGATTTTGTAATGGCACACATTAGGGTTGGTAAATATAAAATGCGTGAATTAGATGAAAAGATACCATTAAAGTATAATGTTGTTGGACAAGAAACTTGTGGACCTGGTGGGATTGCTTATGGGATGCGTTCAATTGGACCAATAATAGAAATAATAGATTATATGGAAAAATATTCACCAAATGCATGGATGCTTAATTACTCTAATCCAGCAGCTATTGTTGCTGAAGCTACACGTAGATTGAGACCAAAATCTAAAGTACTTAATATATGTGATATGCCAATAGGGATAGAAACAAGAATGGCTGAAATATTAGGATTAAAGTCAAGAAAAGATATGATTGTTAAATATTATGGATTAAACCATTTTGGATGGTGGTCAGATATTAGAGATAAGCAAGGTAATGACCTTATGCCGAAGCTTAAGGAACATGTAGCAAAGTATGGATATGTTGTTAATAATGGTGATTCACAACATACAGATGAAAGTTGGAAGGATACATTTGCAAAGGCAAAGGATGTTTATGCATTAGATCCTAATACTTTACCTAATACTTATTTAAAATATTATTTATTCCCAGATTATGTTGTTGAACACTCAAACAAAGAATATACCCGTGCTAATGAAGTTATGGATGGTAGAGAAAAGTTTGTATTTGGAGAATGTAAAAAAGTTATAGAAAACAAATCTACTAAAGGTTGTAAACTTCATATTGATGAACATGCATCATATATAGTAGATTTAGCCAGAGCTATTGCATATAACACACAAGAAAGGATGCTCTTAATAGTTGAAAACAAAGGTTCAATTTTAAATTTTGATCCAACAGCAATGGTTGAAATACCATGTATTGTTGGAAGTAATGGTCCAGAACCGTTGAGAATAGGAGAAATTCCTCAATTTCAAAAAGGTTTAATGGAACAACAGGTGTCTGTAGAAAAGCTGGTTGTTGATGCATGGATAGAAGGCTCTTATCAAAAGTTATGGCAGGCAATTACGTTATCTAAAACTGTTCCAAGTGCACATATTGCCAAATTAATATTGGATGAGTTAATAGAAGCTAATAAAGGATATTGGCCTGAATTGAGATAAAGAAATGGAGACGGTATAGTTAGTGCCGTCTTCATTTTTTTAATACAAACTAATATTTACAGTTTAAATAAAGATATATAAAATAAAAATATAAGTGAACTTTAGGAGGATTAATATGCGGTTAGAAGAACTAATAAATAGTAGATATTCAAAATTGAATGAAAATGATATACATATATTAGGATATATTTTAAATAATAAAAAGAGGTGCTCAACACTTAGTATTAATGAATTAGCTAAGGTTTGTAATGTTTCAAGGACTACAATTTTAAGAACGGTTCAAAAACTTGGTTTTGATGGATATAGTGAATTTAAAGTGTATTTAAAATGGCAAGTGGAGAAAAATAAAAAAATTGACAATAGTAGCTTAGATGAATTTTATGGAGATTTATATAAAACAATTAAAATGTTAAAAGAAACAGATTTTAGCGTTATATCAAATTTAATTGATAAAGCGGAAAGAATTTTTGTGTATGGGACTGGTGCTGCACAAAAAATAGTTGCACAAGAACTAAAAAGAACATTTTTAGCGGTACATAAATATTTTCATGTAATAGAAGGAAGTACTGAACTTAATATAATAACACAAAGCATTACACAAAAAGATTTGTTAATAATTATTTCGCTATCAGGTAATACAGAAAATATATTGGACTGTATTAAAGAATTGTCAATTAAAAACATACCAATAATATCAATAACACGATTAGGAAATAATAAACTTTCAACAATTGCAAATCATAATTTATATACATATATTTCCACATTAAGTATTACTGAAAATAGAAAAGTAGAAACTTTTTCACCATATTTTATTTTAAATGATGTTTTATTTAGAGAATATATAAGATATAAGCAGAACACAGATTGCAAGTGATAATTTAGGGAGTTTTAAGAAAAATAGAATTACACTTTTCTTTAAATAATAAGTTTTTCAGCAAAAAGGCTGAGAAGTGTAAGAAGTGGTGTAGATGTGAGGAATAGGTTTCATTTGGTGGTTAACACCAAGTGAAACCTATTTTTTATACTTTTTTTTACTTTATTTTAATTATAAAAATTTGAATATATTGCTATACTTATATAGAAATAAATGTAAATGGAGTAGGTTGTATGAAAAACAAAATTAAAATAGTATCTGCTTTTATTATAGTAATAATTAGTATTTTATTTTTTAGGAAACACTCTATAAATTTAAAAGTTCAAGAAAAAATACAAGAAAACGTAGTGGATAATAGTATATTAGATAATATTCCTATTTTAAAAACTGTTGAGGTAGAAAAGATAGTTATTCCTGTAGATAAAGACAATGACAGTATATATGACTTAGATGATATAGTAGAAGGTGCAAGGCTTGAAGCCCAGAGAAGACCTATATATAAAAGTGCCTATTATCAAGGAGGATATCCACCAGAAACAGAGGGAGTATGCACAGATGTAATTTGGAGGGCTTTTAAAAATGCAGGATATGACCTAAAAAATATGGTGGATAATGACATAAAAAATAATGTAAGACTATATTTAAGAGTAAATGGAAAACCAGATCCTAATATTGATTTTAGAAGAGTTCCTAATTTAGACGTTTTTTTCAAAAGGTATGCGAATACATTGACATTAGAGCTAAAACCCTATGATAAAGAAAATTTAAAACAGTGGCAGGGTGGCGATATTGTTGTTTTTAAAAATCCTGGGCATATAGGTATTTTATCTGATAAAAGAAGAAATGATGGAATACCTTATCTAATTCACAACGCAGGTCCCTATGCAATGGAGGCGGATGACCTTTTATGGTGGTATCCTAAAATAGTAGGGCACTACAGATTCCCTAAAGTAGATTAATTATCTACTGATAAATTTGTGGTATAATTATAAAAAAGGCAAATAGGGGTGATTTTATGGTATTGCCTGAAAGACTTGAAATATATACTTATAGCGACTATAAGAACAAAGAAGATGATAATAGATATGAACTTATTAATGGAAAGTTTTATGCAATGGCTCCGGCACCTTCAAGAATTCATCAAAAGATAATAACTGAAGTATCACGAAACATAGGAAATTATATTGAAGGTAATTCACTATCCTGTGAAGTATATGTAGCCCCCTTCGATGTTAGATTAATAGATGATGGTCAGACAGAAGATAGCTGTACAAATGTAGTTCAACCGGATATTTCAGTTATATGTGACAAAACAAAGTTAGATGATAAGGGTTGTATAGGAGCACCTGAATTTATAATAGAGGTCGCTTCATCATCAAATGCATCAGTTGATTATGTGAAAAAGCTTTATTTATATGAGAAGTTTAATGTTAAGGAATATTGGATTATAAATCCTAATACGGAGCATATAATGATATACACTTTAGGTGAAAACAATCAATACTCAGAACCTTTTATCTATACATTTACAGAAATCATAAGATCTAAGTTTTTGCAGGGATATGAGGTAAAAATAAGTGATATTGTTAAATAATAATTTATATTGACTAAAATATTATATTTTGTTAACATAAAGTAGGAACACGAAGTTCCACATAAGGTAAGATTTTTAAAACAGAGCTAAACCCACGAAGGGTTAAAACCTTCGTGGGTTATTTTTTGTATTTCTTTTACTAATAAAAATTATTTAGGAGGTTGAGGTATGAATAAAGAATTGTGGAAAAAATGTGTGGAGTTTCACGGACACGAGTGCCCAGGGCTTGCAATAGGATTTAGAGCCTGTGAAATCGCAGCAGAAAAACTTAATTTGACCTTTTCTAAAGATGAGGAGGTTGTATGCATAACTGAAAATGATGCCTGTGGTGTTGATGCTGTACAAGTTATAACAGGATGTACGATGGGAAAGGGTAATTTATTATTTAAAGACAGGGGAAAAATGGCCTTTTCTTTTATTAAAAGACAGACAGGACAAGGAATAAGAGTAGTATTAAAACCTTTAAAAAGAGAAATAACAAGAGAAGAAAATCAAAGGTATATTTTAGAGGCATCAGCAGAGGAGGTATTTGACATAAAGCCTTTAAATACTAAGCTTCCTGAAAAGGCAAGACTTTTTAACAGTATAGTTTGTGAAGAGTGTGGAGAGGCCACTGCGGAACATAGGGTAAGAATTCAAAATGGAAAAAAGGTTTGTTTAGACTGCTTTAAGGAATATACAAGGGTATGGTAAAAATGCAGGCAGAAATTATGTATAAAAGATATGTTGGTAGATAAAAGTTTGTATTTTTACTACCTACACAAAGAAGAAGGCAGATGAAATATATAAGTTTTTTGTAGGTAAGGAATTGTTTGATAAAATGCAGGAGGATTTTGGTGAGCTTGGGAAATTAAATTTAAAATAAAGTATATAAGTAACAAGAAGACGAAGTGGCAAAATGCTTCGTCTTTTTTGTTTTAGAAAAATATTTACAGTAAAGTATTTACAAAAACAAAGAAGTAGAATATAATATAACTGTACTAAATGAAATAATACAGATAATACACGTAATACAGGGGGAGGGGTTATTGAATTCTACTAAATAGATTAATAAATGTAATAGAATGTGTTTAAAAAAGGCTATTAAGGAGGGTTTAGAATGAAAAGGGTGCATATACATCCGATACTTCAAAACGATTTTAAAAGATTTGGACTGTTTGGATTGATATATGGGTTGTTTTTAAGTTTATTTATACCGATTAAGCTGTTTAATCTAATTGGCCATTCTAAACATATAGAGGACATAAACCCATATGCAATTTTTAGATTCAATTCAGAAAATGGTATATATATTTTAGGTATTGTTATTTTTTTCAATCATACTTGGTGTTGTTATATTTAGTGAAGCACAAAATTATAGCTCCAATAATCATTTATATGGCCTGCCCTTTACCAAAAAGGAAATTTTTATAAATAAAGTTTTAGTAGGTATTTTTCTTATATTAATTGCCTGCCTATTTAATGTTTTACTTTGTTATATCTTATTATTGAAAACTAATTACTACACTATTTTAAAATTAAGTATATTAAAGTATTATATTTTAGTTTTTATTTTAAGTACAATCTTTTTTATGTATAGTGTTTTATTTTCAACAATGACAACAAATAATCTTCTTAATGCTCTTTTTAGTTTTACTTTTTGCGTACTGCCCTATGGTATTGTAAAACTTTTGAATATGTTATTAGAAAACATTTTAATTGGTAGGTATGAACAGTTTAAGGAGACAATTTTACCACATCTTTTTCCATTTAGCATAATGGAAGGTTTAGCTTTAGAGTTATTTAAGAGTAAGGACTTGATTTTATTTTTAATGAGTATAATTTTTATATTCATTTTATCCTTTGCACTGTTTTTATACAGAAAAAATGAGAACATTAATAGATTAATTGTATTTAAATTTTTAGAACCTGTATTTGTGTATGTCGTGACTTTTATTACAATGTTGATATTTGGAATAATTATAATTAATATGTTGCCTGAAAGTTTTATAGGAGTAACTATAGGTTGTCTTATAGGTGCATTTTTAGGACATTATGTTTCACAAATGGTGCTTCATAGGGAAATAGTTGTTTTTAAATATATGAAGGGATTTTATGTATATGTATTATTAATGATTATTGTTATATTTGTTATCGGCAAAACAGATATAGTTTATCGCCATACGCTGCCTAAAGTTGAAGAGGTTGAAGGAGCTTACGTTACAACAGAATACTATAGATTTAAATCTATGGAAAAAAATAATTTCAATTACCTTATAAGAAATCCTAATACGATAGCACAAATAATTGATTTACAGAATTATTTAATTGGTTTAAAGCAGATTCCTTATGATACTAATTCTACTTTTATTGTTTATAAATTAAAGGATGGATCAATTGTAAAAAGAAAATATATGACAGACTATACAATAAAGGAAGAAGAATATTTAAAGCAAATATCAAAGGATAAAGACTTTAAAACAATTGAATATGATATTTTGCGTATACAACCAGAGCATATAAAGGATGTCGTAGTTGTATATGAGAATAATACATTTGAAATAAAGGATAATGCAAAAATAAATTATGTATGTAAAAACTTAAGGGAGGATATTTTGAATGATAGATATAATCTAAGTACTTTTGAAGGCACAATAAGAATAACCCTATATCCACAATATTATAAAAAATATGGAATAGACAGCGATAATCAAATTTTAAATTATCAAATAAGTTCAGGTAACAAGTGGATTGAAGAGGTAATAAAGTAGGAAAATGGAGGTGAATTTATGTTTGAACTTGATGTTAGAAGTAGAGTTCCTATTTATGAACAGCTATTTGAAAAGATAAAGGAACTCATTATAAAGGGGTTGTTGAAGGAGAACGAACAGCTTCCATCGGTTAGGGCACTATCTAATGATTTAACAATAAACCCAAATACAATTCAAAAGGCATACAGGGAGCTTGAAAATCAAGGATATATATATTCAATACCTGGAAAAGGAAGCTTCGTAGCACCTTTAAAGGACAGAGATATTAATAAAAAACAGATAGAAAAGATTTTAGAAGAGGTAAAGAAGCTTATGCTTGAGGGACTTTATTTAGGAATGGATAGAGAGGATTTTATAAAGGTTTTAGAAGATGTTATAAAAATTAAGGAGGGAAAATAATGTTAAGGGTAAATGGACTTTATAAAAAATATGATGATTTTGAAGCAATAAAGAATGTAAACCTATATATACCAAAGGGAGTAGTTTATGGACTTATTGGTTCAAATGGTGCAGGAAAAACCACTTTATTAAAGACAGTAACAGGAATTTTTGAAAAGGACAGAGGAAGTGTAGCTTTAAATGAAAAAGAAATTTATGAAAATGTTGAGGCAAAAAAGAAGATATTTTTTATAGCAGATAATCCATATTTTTATCCTGGATATACAGTAAAGGATATGGCGAAATTTTTACAAATCAGTATATGAAACTTGGGACAGGGATAAATACGAAAGGCTAAGAGGTATATTTAAAATAGATGAAAACAAAAAAGTTAGGAATATGTCAAAGGGGATGCAAAAGCAAGTTGCAATATGGCTTGGACTATCAACAAATACAGATGTTTTAATTTTAGACGAACCACTTGATGGTCTTGATGCAGTTATAAGGCAGAGAGTAAAAAAATTGATTTTCCAGGAGGTTGTAGATAGACAACTTACAGTTTTAATTTCATCACATAATTTAAGGGAACTTGAGGATTTTTGTGATTATGTTGCAATACTCCATAATGGAGAGGTAATTTTAGAAAGAGAAATTGAAAAGCTAAAGAGCAGTATTTTAAAAGTAGAAGTTGCCTTTAATGATGGAATGCCTGAGGAGCTAATGGAAAGGATAAAGCCAATAAAAACTGTACAAAAGGGTAGAATGTGGGTCCTTATAGTTGAAGGAGAAAGAATTGAAATTGAAAAAATTATTCAATCCTATAATCCAATTTTATTTGATGTTGTATCACTTACTCTTGAGGAAATTTTTATGTATGAAATGGAGGGGATAGGGTATGAGTATGAGAGCATCAACTATTAATTCAATATTTAAAAATGATTTAAAAAGGTATTGGGTTGTAGACCTTATGTATTTAATTTTAATATTTTTAAATATACCTTTAAATATGTTAATTTTACTATCAAAGTCAACAGAGAAAGAAGAATTAATGTTTTCTCTTACACAAATGTTTAATTATCAATCAGATTACTTTATATTTGGCATATTAATTTTAACTATTTTGATGTGTATGCTTTTAATTCGTGAAGTACAGGGGTATAGAAGCAATATTCACATTTTTAGTTTGCCATTTTCAAAGAAGAATATTTTTTATAAATAAGTTCCTTGCGGGTGTTATTTTGATTTTTACTCCAATATTTATAAATTTTTTAATAACTGAAGTAATTTATTTTGCATTTGACGCAAATAAATTGATTAAACAAAGTATAATATTAAATTATTATATAATGCTTCTAATAATTTGCATAATTTTCTTTTTACAAAGCTTGGTGTTGGGTATTATTACATCAAACTCATTGTTTCATATAGCAAGTGGATTATTAATTAATTTTATTCCTTTTATTTTAATAAGTGTTCTAAATTTATTTTTGAATGTTGCTTTCTATGGTTTGTATTTGGAGGATAGTTTAACACTTTTAGTATCAAATAAGTCATTTATAGCTTATCTATTTCCACTTTTGAGCTGGTTAAATAGTGAAATTGTATTTAGTAAGGTAGGTTTTGTTGGATATATATATTTACTTTTAACAATACTAATTTATTTTTTACTATCCTATATACTTTTTACAAAAAGGAAAAACGAAAAGGCAACAAATTTAGTAGTTTTTGACTCTATAGCCGAAGCACTAAAATATTTTAATACAACATTGTTAATGTTTGGAGTTTCAAGTTTAGCTACAATGATAGCAAAAGGAGACATATTTACAGTATTTATTTCGGGATTAATAGGTGCTTTCGTAGGATATTATTTTTCTGAGGCATTAATAAAAAGAAATTTAAAAGTTTATAGGAATCTGAAGGGATATTTAATTGTTGTGTCTATATGGTCTATATTTCTGTTAATTAGTCAAACGGAAATGATATTTAGACACAGCCCTCCAAAGTTAGATGATATTGAGAGTGTATGTATATCTAATAATAAAAAAATTATTTATGATATGGAATATGGATCTAAGGCACCAAGATTTCATATAAAAAATAAAGAAACAATTAAAAAAGTACTTTCTCTACAGCAACATATAACATCTCTTAAAAGGGATTACAGTAGATTAAATAGTGTTTATATAGTTTATAGACTTAAAAATGGCAGAGAAATAAAAAGACTTTATGAAGGAAGTTTTGACAGCAAATATAATGAGTATATGCAATTAATTTCTTTGGATGAAGGTTATAAGAAAATAAATTATGATATATTCAATATAGATTATAAGGATTTTAATAAGGTAATGATATTTATGAAGAACAAAAATGAAGTTGAAATTAATGACAGGGAAAAAATTGAATTTGTTGTGAATAACATAAGAAGAGATATATTAAATAATAGCTATCAGTATAAAGATGACGTTATTTTTGATGGAGTTGATAAATCAAAGGGAAGTATTGAAATATATTATGGATATGACGGGCAACAATACAAATATACAGCATTTATAATAGATACAAATAATAAATGGATAGATGAGCTTATTAAATAGTTTAACAAAAGGGCAAATCCCTTTTGTTAAACTAAAACACAAGTGAATAATATTTGTCAATAGTCGCCAGAAAATCATCAATGCTAATTATTCTTGATTTTCTGGCTATTTCTTTTCCATCGATAAAAATAAGTAATGTAGGAAATGAAAATATAGAATATTCTCCAGCAGCTTCAGGAACGTCTGAAATTTCAACCTTTGAGAGTTTGATATTAGGGTAGTTTGTTAAAACCTCTTCTATTTTAGGATAGAGTGCGTGGCATACGCTGCAAGCCTCACTTGAAAAATATACAATGCACATTGTATTTTCTTTTGTAAAATTTTTAATTGAGTCTAATGTTGAAAGAACCATAAAAACACCTCTTTAACATAATATCATTATAATACGATATATTATATAAGATTTTTAATATAATATCTACCATTATACTTTAATATTTTGTTTAGAAACATTATTTTATCATTTATTTTTACAAAGTTTTGAAATAATATGTATTTATGATATGATAGATTATAAGTTAATTTATTTTTAGGAGGGAATATATGTTTAGGGCAGTTTTATTTGATTTAGATGGGACTCTTTTAGATACAAATCAGCTTATAATATCATCTTATAAACATACTATAAAAAAGCATTTAAACAGAGATTTAGAAGATAAAGAAATAGTAAGATATTTTGGTGAACCATTAAGGTTAACTCTTGAAAGATATGATAAGGAAAAGGTTGAGGAGATGTATGAAACCTATGTAAAATATAATGAAGAAAAACACGACAGTATGATAAAGCTGATGGACAATGCAAAGGAGACATTGGAGGAGCTTAAAAATAGAGGAATAAAAATAGGTGTTGTAACATCTAAAAGAAAGCATATGGCGGAGAGGGGACTTAAGTATTTTAACTTGCTTGAATTAATGGATGTAATAATTGCAATGGAGGACACAAGTGAACACAAACCAAATCCAGAACCTCTACTTGAGGCCTGTAGAAGACTCGACATATCACCAAGCGAAGTTTTATATGTGGGGGATAGCCACTATGACATTCAATGTGGTAAAAATGCAGGTTCAAAAACCTGTCTTGTAAAATACACAGTACTTGATTTAAATGAAGTTTTAAGCTATAAGCCTGATTTTGTTATTGATGGACTTAGACAACTTTTGGAGATAATATAGATAGATAAAATTTTAGTTGAAGGTTGAATTATAATATGGTAAATTAAATATGAAAAGCTTTTCAAGGAGAGTTGCTATGTTAAACATTAAGGATATTGCAAAATTGGCGGGAGTTTCGCCTGCAACTGTATCAAGGGTTATAAATAATAGTGCCAATGTAAATGAGGAAAAAAGACAGAGAGTCTTAGAGGTATTAGAACAAACAGGATATAAACCAAATGCCTTGGCAAGAGGATTACTATATAATAAGACCTTTACATTAGGTGTGGTTGTACCTGATATATCAAATATAAATTTTTCAGAGTTTGTAAAGGGAATAGAAAAAGAGGCAAGACAAAATAGCTATAATATAATTTTAATGACTTCAGGAAATGAACCAGAGAGGGAAGTTGAATGTTTTGAAATACTTAAAGAAAAAAGGGTAGACGGAATAATATTTGCAGGTACTATTTTAACAGATAGACATAAACAACATTTAGACAATTCAAATATTCCATTTGTGGTTTTTGGGCAAGATTTTGAATATAAATCATTAATTTCTATTAATTTAGATAATCTTAAAGCCTCCTACGATGCAGTAAGATATTTATATTCAAAAGGAATAAAAAAGGTTGCTATGATTACAGGACCACTTTGGGATAAATCTGCTGGATATGATAGATATA
The DNA here is from genome assembly GCF_020054765.1 of Caloramator sp. Lineage (NCBI taxonomy): Bacteria > Bacillati > Bacillota > Clostridia > Eubacteriales > Clostridiaceae > Caloramator > Caloramator sp. Next base: position 26,476 of record NZ_JAIHAO010000003.1, read on the forward strand.
TTGGATTCTTAAAGGCTTCTATTGAAAATGGTATAAACCAAAGGGATTTGATATATAAAGAGGGGGATTTTACAATTACGTCTGGATATGAAAATATGAAAAAGATATTGGAGCAAGATAGAGTAGAGGCAGTTTTTGCGGCGAATGATTTTATGGCACTTGGTGCAATTAAATATCTATTAGACAATAATATTAAAGTACCGCAGGATATAAAGGTTGTTGGATTTGACGATAATCCAATAGCAAAGATCTACACCCCATCCTTATCAACTATAAAAATTGATTTTTATAATGCAGGAGTATTAGCTGTAAAGGCTGCTATAAAATGCTTAGATGGAATTGAAGATGAAAAAAGGATACCTATAGAATATGAAATAATAGAAAGGCAGAGTAGTATATAATTTTTTTAATTACTTTTGAAAAGCTTTTCAAAAAGGGAGTGATAAAGATGAATATAGAAGAAAAAATAATTTTTAGCAATAGGGAATATGACCTTTTGACAGTTGGAGAAATATTAATAGATATGATATCTAAAGACTTTGCTGAAGATTTTTCAAGTGAAGAATATATAAAAAATTTTGGTGGTTCACCCGCTAATATAGTGATAAATACTAAAAGATTAGGATTAAATTCAAGGGTAGTTTCAAGTGTAGGATTTGATGGATTTGGAGATTTTCTTGTTTCCCATCTACAAAATGAAGGAATAGATACATCCCTTATAGGAAGAACAACTTGTCCAACAAGTATAGTGGTTGTTACAAGGTCAAGGGGGACACCTGTACCTATATTTTATAGAGGTGCAGATTATGAAATAGAATATACAGAAGAACTAGATAAAGCAATAAAAAATACAAGGATTATGCATTTTTCAACGTGGCCACTATCAAGAGAAAGATCAAGAAAAGTAGTAGAGAAGGCAATAAAAACTGCAAAGGAAAGTGGAACATTAATAGGTTTTGATCCAAATTATCATAGGGATTTATGGGACAAAGATTTTGATGCAATAGGATATATAAAATCAATAATAAAGTATGTAGATTTTATAAAACCGTCGGAGGATGATGCAGAAAGGTTGTTTGGGAAGGATATTCCCAAAAATCAAATTAAAAAATTCCTTGAACTTGGTGCAGATGTTGTTGTTATGACACTTGGTAAGGATGGTGTTATAGTTGCAGATAAAAATAAAATGATACAGTTTAATACATTGGCGACAGAAGTTAAAGATACGACAGGTGCAGGAGATGCCTTTTGGTCAGGTTTTTATACAGGAATGATAAAGGGGAGAAATATTGAAGATGCAGTAAAGGTTGGACTTGCTGCAAGTGCTTTTAAATTAAAATATATTGGTGCTATTTCGCCAATGCCAAGATATGAGGAATTAATAAAACAATTTAATGTATAGGAGGTTAGTATGAGAATAGCGTTTATCAATCCACAAGGAAATTTTGATAATAACGATAGCTACTGGACACAGCATCCTGATTTTGGAGGACAGCTTGTATATGTAAAGGAAGTTGCACTTGCTCTTGGAGAAATGGGGGTTAAAGTAGATATAATTACAAGAAAAATAGTTGATGATGAATGGGTAGGGTTTTCAAAGGATGTTGAAATTTATCACGGCAATGAAAATGTTAGAGTAGTTAGAATACCCTTTGGAGGTGACAAATTTTTACCAAAGGAACAACTTTGGCCATATCTTGCAAATGAATTTGTAAATGGAATAGTTGAGTTTTATAAGAAAGAAAACATAAAGCCTGATGCAATAACAACTCATTATGCAGATGGTGGACTTGTTGGTGCCATACTTTCAAATATATTTGATGTTCCATTTACCTTTACAGCCCATTCCCTTGGTGCACAAAAGATGGACAAGTTAGGTGTCAATAAAGAAAATTTTGATGAATTTGAAAGAAGATTTAACTTTTCAAAGAGAATATTTGCAGAGAGAATTGCAATGAATAGATCCTGTGTGAACATTGTTTCAACAGCACAGGAAAGATATAATCAGTATGGTCATAAATACTATGAAGGTGCAGTTGATGTAAATGACGATAAGAAGTTTAAAGTAATTCCACCGGGTGTAAACACAAAGGTATTTACCTATCAATATAGAGAAGAGGATGATAAAACAAAAGAATATATATACAAATATTTAAGGAGAGACATTGCTGAAGATAGATTAAACCTTCAATATGTTGTTTTATCCTCAAGATTTGATAAGAAAAAAACCATAAGGGAGCAGTTCTTGCCTTTGCTAAAAACAAAAAGTTGCAGGAGAAGGCAAATCTTGTAATTGTTTTAAGAAATGTAGAAAATGCCTTTGAGGATTATTCAAATTTAAATGCTGAAGAGAAAGAAATAATGGATGAAATTATGACAATCATAAAGGAGTATAATCTTTATGGAAAGGTATCGATGTTCCCTATAAATGGCCAAAAGCAGCTTGCTTCTGCATACAGGGTTTTTAGCAAGCTAAGATCAGTTTTTTGTTTAACAGCACTGTATGAACCCTTTGGACTTGCTCCAATTGAAGCAATGTATGCTGGGCTTCCTGCTGTTGTAACTAAAAATGGAGGGACTCTTGAGACCGTAGATAAAGGACGATATGGAGTTGTAGTTGATCCAGAAAATCCAGAGGATATATCAGAAGGACTTATTAAAGCACTGGAAAACTTTGATATCTACAGAAAGCTTGGGATAGAAAGAGTAGAATCAAAATATACTTGGAGAGCAACTGCAGTTGGATATCTTAAGGTAATTGAGGAGGCTTTAGGAAAAAGAGAAGAGATTGAAGATTATTACTATACAGGAGCTCAAGAAGAAAATTTAATTAGAAAAATGAAAGGAATGTTAGGTGATTAATTATGGCAGAGTTTAGATTGAATGAAATAACAAATGAACAAATATTGATAGTAGAGTCAAGACTAAAAAGACCAAAGGATTATAAGGATAAAGAGGTTGTTGAAAAGGTTTCATTCAAAGAAAACTGTCCATTTTGTGTAGGAAATGAAGAACAAACACCACCTGAAGTTTATAGGGATGGTGATCCTTGGGATGTTAGAGTGGTAGAAAATAAATTTCCTATACTTGGTAGAGAAGGTGCTATAACAGGTTATCATTATGTTGTTATTGAAACAGCTGACCATAGTAAAAATCTACACGAAATGAGTGAGGATGAAATATATAAAGTTGTTAAAAGCTTTATTAAAGTAAGTGAGGAGTTATATAAAAAGCAAGATATAAAATATGTTCAAATTTTTAAAAACTACAAGAAAGAGGCTGGTGCGTCTTTAGAACATCCTCATTCTCAAATTATCGCAATAAAAAAGATGCCTGAAAAGATAATAAAACAGAAGAAAAAAACAAGAGAGTATTTCTATCAAAATGGAAGATGTTTTATTTGTGACATTATTAAAAATGAAATACAAAATAAAGAAAGAATAGTATATATTGACGAACAATATATAATTTACTGCCCATTTGCATCCATATTCCCTTATGAAATGGCTATTGCTCCACTTATACATAAAAGTAGTATATTGAATATGAATGATGAAGAAATAAGAAAATTAGGAAGTATTATTTTAAATGCATTGAATAGATTACAAAGAAATGTTGGAGATGTAGCATACAATTTGTTTTTTGATTTTATTAGAGATGAAAATGAGTACTATCATTTTCAAATTAGAATATGTCCAAGAATTTCTATAAATGCGGGTTTTGAAATAGCGACTGGCTTACATACAAATGTAATATCTCCAGAAACGGCTTCATTAATACTTAAAGTGGATAAATAAAATGTGTACAAAAGGTGGGTAGGGTTGTAATGGAAAATATAATTGCCACAATTAAAAAAAATAGTATTTTTTCAAAGCAGAAGTTATCGATAAGATTAATAAGAATTATTAGTGTGTTAACAATGTTAGCTTTTTTGTTTTTACTTGGAATGATATATAATGTATTGATGGCATCTGCAAAAAGGCAGTATATCAATTCTGCAAATCAAGTATTAGAGCAAAACAAAAATTATATTGAGTATATTACAAAAAGTATAAACAACTATGCAATACAAATTTTATCAGATAAAGATTTGATTGAGACTTTGCAAAAAGATTATAAAGATGATTATGATAAATTATTGGCTACTAAAGCTTTAGAGAGCAAAATATCTTCTATAGCATTATCAAATGATATAATAAGTGATGTTTTTATAATAGTTGATAACAAAATAAACTATGGTTACCCAAATATTAAAAGTGACATTACAACTGATAAAGTTCCATATTATAAAGAATTTATAGAATCTAATAGCTCTAATTATTGGACACCGCCAATAAAATTAAATTTAGGTTTTATTGATGATATAACGGTAAGCAATTATTCAATAGTAAAAGATTTAGATTTTGGTAAAAAATTGGGACTTCTTGTTATCAGTTTAAATCCATTAAAATTTTCAAAAGCACTGATTAAAAACAATGATGGGTCAATTATGTATATTGTAAATGAGCAGGGGAAAATAATATCGCATCCAGATCTTAATTTAATAGGTAAAGATTTAGTTCAAATTAAAAAAGATAATTTAAATAAGGGGCAAGGGCATTTTTATATTAACGATAATTCTAAGGAAAAATTAATAATATATTCAACAGTTCAAAATGGTTGGAAGTTGGTATATGAAATTCCAAAAGGTTTATTATTAAAGGATACTATTAAAATTATAAATTATATTTTGATTATAGGAACTTTATTTGTATTAATAGTTACGTTAACACTAATAGTATATATGAATAAATTGTTAAAGCCATTAGATAAAATAGTACAAGCAACCAAGAGTATTGAAAGTGGAGATTTAACAATAAGTGTTGATGTAAATACAAAAGATGAGATAGGTAAATTATCGAATACATTTAACAATATGATAAACAATTTAAGAGCTATGATTGAAAGAACAACGAAAACAATCAATGAATCTAAAAAAGTTGCAAGTAATGTAAGTTCAAGTGTATATGAACTACATAGTGCAATTTATGAAATTTCTGCAAGCATACAATCAATTTTAGAGGGAGCAAACAAACAAAATGATATGGCAGATTTATGTAGCAGCAGGGTAGATAGTTTTGGAAAACAGTTAAGAGAATCTCTTGAGATATTTGAAAAGTTAGAAAAAAATCTAAAGTAGCAATGGAAAAAAGCTTAAGTGGTATTGAATACATTAAAAGTATTATAAATGAATTTGATGAAAATGTAAAAAATATCAACAATGTTAAAAAGATGTCCAATGATTTAACATTGAGTACAAAAAATGTTGAATCTATATTAAATAATATTAATGAAATTGCTGAGCAAACGAATCTGCTGGCATTAAATGCTGCAATTGAAGCTACAAGAGCTGGAGAAGCAGGACGTGGATTTATGGTAGTTGCCGATGAGGTTAGGAAACTTGCAGACAACTCGAAGAAGTCTGCTTATACGATAGCAAACATAATAAAAGATATAGATAAAAATGTAAATAGTACATCCTTTGCTATGGAAAATATAGCGGTAGTACTTAATAATCAGACGCAAGCAATTAATAGAATAATTGAAATATTTAATGAAATAAATGAATCTTTTAAAGAGGTTGCATTTGGAATAAGTAAATTTGGTGATGTGGTTAATGAAATTGATAAAAGTAAAGAAGAAGTTATAAATTCTATTTACGAAATTTCAAATATATCTCAAAATACAACAGCTTCAATTAATGAAATTAGTGCAGCATCGGAAGAACAAGTTAATGCTGTTGAAAATGTTAAAAATCTAATGGTAGAACTTGAAAATGTGTCTTCTAAAGTAGAAGAAATTATATTAAAATTTAAGGTTTAGATTGATTTGTTCCTCATTATAAATTTATATTGTTACTTAAAAAATCCGCTTTGGTAAAACCAAAGCGGATTTTTTATCTTATAACTACTGTTCCAGTTAAGCCCTTTAATGCCTCTCTTGCCTTTTCAAGTGAAGTTATTATAGCCTTTCTTCCTTCCTTTGAATTTGCAAACATCATTGCAGCCTTTACCTTTGGAAGCATAGAGCCTGGAGCAAAGTGACCTTCTTCTATATACCTTTCGGCTTCTTTAATGGTCAGTGTATCTAAATCCTTTTGGTCTGGTTTATTGAAGTTTATTGCAACCTTTTCAACAGCAGTTAGTATAACAAGTTCATCTGCATCAAGAAGTTCCGCAATTTTTTCAGAGGCAAGGTCTTTATCTATAACTGCTGCAACACCCTCGAGTGTTCCATCTTCCTTCATAATAACAGGAACACCACCACCTCCAACTGTAATAACAACGTGTCCAGCCTCAACAAGTGTCTTTATAATAGGTTCTTCAACAACAGCAACAGGCATTGGAGATGGAACAACACGTCTCCAGCCACGACCTGCATCCTCCTTCATTACATATCCCTTTTCAGCCATTAAAACCTTAGCCTGTTCTTCTGTAAAGAAGGAACCAACTGGTTTTGTAGGATTTTTAAATCCAGGGTCATTTTTATCAACTACAACTTGAGTTACAACTGCTGCAACAGACTTTTTAATGTCTCTTTTTAACATTTCTTCTCTTATTGCCTGTTGTAGGTGATATCCTATATACCCTTGGCTCATAGCTCCGCATTCAGGAAATGGCATAACAGGCTTGGAACTATCCTGTGCATTTGCAGCCTCATAGGTTGCAACTATTTGCCCAACTTGAGGACCATTTCCGTGTGCAATTATAACTTCGTGACCATCCTCTATTAAATCAACTATTGCCTTTGCAGTATGATGACAAGTTTCAAGTTGTGCCTCTGCCGATATATCTTTTGGATTAGCTTGAAGTGCGTTTCCACCTAAAGCTACTACTATTCTTGCCATATTTATCCCCCTATTCTTTTTGTTTACTTAATTAAAGAGTAGCAACCATAACCGCCTTTATAGTATGCATTCTATTTTCAGCCTCATCAAATACAACTGAATGTCTGCTTCTGAATACTTCATCAGTAACTTCTCTAATATCAAGTCCCATCTTTTCCATAGCATCCTTTGCCATTTTAGTTTCAAAATCGTGGAAGGATGGTAGGCAGTGCATAAATATTACATCAGGATTTTCAGTTGCTCTAAGCATATCCATTGTTACTCTAAATGGAGTTAAAAGTCTTACTCTTTCTGCAAGTTGAGCTTCTTCCCCCATTGATGCCCAAACATCTGTATAGATTACATCTGCACCTTTTAGAGCTTCTATATTATCAGTTATTTCGATTACTGCACCTGTTTGATTTGCAACTTCACGAACCTTTTCAACTATATCTTCCTGTGGCCAAAGTTCCTTTGGTCCATAAGCAACAAAATGCATACCCATCTTTGCACAACCATACATCCAAGCATAAGACATATTGTTTCTTGTATCTCCAACAAACACAACCTTAACCTTGTTAAGTGGCTTTGCAACGTGTTCTTCAATTGTCATAAGGTCAGCAAGAATTTGTGTTGGATGGTCAACATCAGTTAAACCGTTCCATACAGGTACACCTGAGAATTTTGCTAAATCTTCAACAACCTTTTGTTCAAATCCTCTGTATTCAATTCCGTCATAGTATCTTCCAAGAACCTTTGCAGTATCCTCTAAGGATTCTTTTTTGCCCATTTGTGAACTGTTTGAATCAAGGAATGTAACGTGAGCACCTTCATCTAATGCAGCAACTTCGAAGGCACATCTTGTTCTTGTTGAAGTCTTTTCAAATAGAAGAACTATATTCTTTCCAGCAAGAAGGTTATTTCTTATTCCAGCTCTTTTTTTAGATTTTAAATCGTGAGATAAATCAAGTAAGTATCTAATTTCCTCTGGAGTAAAGTCCATAAGTGTTAAAAAGCTTCTTCCTTTTAAATTAACTGGCATACTTATTTCCCCTTTCTTTATGTAAAATTTATTTTAAAGATTAATATTTTCTCTATATAGAGGCATACTCATACATCTTGGGCCACCACGCCCACGGGATAGCTCAGAACTTGGAATGGATATTACCTTTATTCCTTTTTTAACTAAAATTTCGTTTGTTACATAGTTTCTTTCATAGGTTATAACTACACCTGGTGCTATTGATAGAGTGTTTGAACCATCATTCCACTGTTCACGTCCTGCAACTATAAAGTCGCCACCACCGCATTTTATAAGTTCAACGCTGTCAAGTTTTAGTGCATCCTTTAATATATCTTCAAGGGGACTTGTATTGTGCTTGAATTTTAATGTATTGTTGGCACCTTTTGTTACTTCATATACACTAAGCGGCCCTTGAATAGCTGGATGGATTGTAAACTTATCATAATCAACCATAGTAAATACAGTATCAAGATGCATAAAGGCTCTGCATTTTGGTATTTCAAAAACAAGAACCTTTTCAAATCCTGTGTCTTCTTTAAATAGATTTTTAGCAACTATTTCAATAGCCTCTGGTGAAGTTCTTTCACTACAGCCTATTGCAACTACTTTACTTGATAAAATTAGTTCATCTCCACCTTCTATCGAGAAGGGTAATGTTCTGTCATACCATAGGGGTACATTAGATTGTTTAAAGTCTTTGTGATATTTATGGATATACTTTAAGAAGAGAGTCTCGCGTCGTCTTGCCTCGGTATGCATTTTATTTAGTGTAATTCCATTACCAATTGCTGCACCAGGGTCACGTGTAAAATAAAGATTTGGCATTGGATCTAAATAGAAGGGATAGTCGTCCATCATTAGGTCAGCAAGAGATGTAACCTCTTTAATTTCAATTTCTTCTTTTCTTATACCAGACATTATTTTATCTACCATAGAACTTGTAGGCATAGAAAGTAGATATTCGATTAGAGCCTGCCTTAGGGAAGGAGAGTTAATTCTACTCTCATCCATCATTTCTTCTAAAAACTCAATTTTTATTTTGTCATCACTTAAAGCTGAAGTTGCAAGTTCTTCAAGGTAAACAACCTCAACATCATTTTCTCGAAGTACTTGTGCGAATTTGTCGTGTTCCTCTTGTGCTATTTTTAGATAGGGTATATCGTCAAAAAGCAGTCTTCCGAGATACTCGGGTACGAGGTTTTCAACTTCATTTCCTGGTCTATGTAATAGAACTTTTTTGAGTTTACCAATCTCGGAGGTGATGTTTATAAGGTTATTCATTTTATCCCCCCTTTGTTACAACTGTAATTGCAATTATTTTACATTATTCATTATACATTTTGTGTATAAAGCAGGTAAAACCTTATACATTGACAAAAACACCTATATGAACGGAATTTTTGTCAACATTATTATTTTATCTCCTTTTTACTTGAGTATACTAACAATTTTGAAAATTTAAAATAATTATTCAGGATATTGTTTATTTAAACAGAGGGCTTGTATAAAACATAATATTTATACATAAAAAAGATTGCTTTTATTCAATAGAGTAATTGAATATACAATGAAAGTGTATACATCTTACACAGATTAAAAGTTTGTAACAAAAAGTGCCACCCACGTGAAATGTGAGATTTACAAAAAAATACACATAGATTATAATAAGTTTAATATTAAGAGAGTAATAGCTATAATATACATTTACTATATAGTTGTTTAATATACTTTGGGGGGATATTTATGTACTTTAAAAGGTTTATAGGGGAGAGAATATATTTGTCGCCATTAAATGTAGAGGATTATTTAAAGTATGCAGAATGGATAAACGATCTGGAAGTTAGTATTGCTCTCTTTGAAATGAAAACTCCAATTACTGCACAAGGTGAAAGGCAAATTATAGAAGATTTATCTAAAGAAAATGTTTTTGCAATTGTAGTAAATGAAATAGATAAATTAATAGGAAACATTGGACTTCATAATATTAATTGGATATCAAGAACTGCAGAGCTTGGTATATTAATTGGAGATAAATTTTATTGGGGACAAGGCTATGGTAAAGAAGCAATAGAGTTAATATTAGACTATGCATTTAATATGTTAAATCTACATTCAGTATATCTTAAGGTTTATGGATATAACACAAATGCAATTAAGTGCTATGAAAAGGTAGGTTTTAAATATGCGGGAAGGTTGAGAGAGGCAATAGAAGTTGCGGGAGAAAGATATGATGTTATTTATATGGATATATTAAGGGATGAGTTTGAGTCTGTATATATAAAAAGTATTGTAGAGAATAAAAAGAAGGGTCTGAAACCTTAATGGTTTTAGACCCTTCTGTGTCGTAATATAAAGAGCATACCTGATATAAACCTTAAAACACCAACTATAATTAGAGCAGTTCTAATTGTAGTGACTTGATAGAGCTTCATTCCAACCCAAGGTGCAATTACAAGGGTTATATTTGTTACAAGGTTATAAAAGGCAATATAGGATGTTCTGTTTTCCCTTGGTGCAACCTCATAAAGGGAGTTTAAAAGTAGGAGCATAGTACCCGAAACACTAAGTCCAGTTATTACTACAAAATAGGCAACGTGATAAATTTTTGTAGACATTGCATACATAAATGGTGCAAAGGACATCCCAACTGTGGCTAATGTGAGTGCAAGGGAATTTCCGTGATGCTTAGAAAATCTTCCCCAGAATCTATATCCAAAGGCCATTGCAAGTCCATTTATTGTTGATATAATAGATGCCCAAAATTCATTTGTGTGTAGATAATCTACTTCATAGGTTAAAAACAGTGGCCATCCCATCTGCCAAGTGAAGTGAAATATTATAACAGTTGTTATAAATATAAGGTATTCCCTTTGATTAGGTAGATTTTTAATAAATTCAATTGATAGTCTATTATTATCAGTTGAAATTTCGGCGTAGGAAGATTTTGCATCGTATTTATGCCTCCAGAGTACAAACACCTCAAGTATTCCAAATACAAATGCAATTAGGAATATATATTGATAGGTTTTAATAAGTTCCGCCTTTGAGCTTGAAAGTGTCGTAAGAAGAAAGCCAGCGAAAAGTGTTGTAGCTGTTCCTGCAAAGGTTGCTATACTATTTCTAACTGAAAGATACTGTTCCCTTTGTCCTGGAGGGAAAATATCAGCAAAGAAGGATTGCCATAAAAATACAGCAATAGAGTTTGGAAAGTTCATAGAACTATATAGAAGGACAAAAATAAGTGCCCTATACTTTTCATTTAAAAAAGGAATAAGTGCCATTAGGATATAAAAAACTCTTGTTATTAAAAACATTAAAGAAGTAGTTCTTTTTTTGTTTTGAGTAGAACTTAAAATTATACCACCAATAAATATAGCTAATATACTAAAAAAAGCTGGGAGAGAGTTAAAAAGAGAAACAAGTGAATCTCCAGCATTTAGCCTTTTTAGGAAAAGACCTGCAAAGGATGTGGCAAGATTTAGTGCGATTGCTTGAAAAACTCCATTTAGTATATTAAGGTAATAATTAGTCTTTAGTTTAGACAAAATAACACCCCCTAATCCCCTAATAACGATTATATATGAGGTAGGGGGGAATTACAATAAATGAATAAATTTTTGCAAAAATTCAGTAGGTGTTAATCTAACTTTTTGGTATAATTAAAAAAGTATGATACAGAGGTGAAATACAAATTACCAATATATTACAATTTGATATTTCACCTGGGTGGCACTTTTGAAAAAATGGGGGTGTAATGTTTTGGGCTCATACTACATATCTTTCTATGATTCACCAATAGGGCTTATTAAGATAGCTGCAAATGAAGAAGCAATAGTCGCCCTTGATTTTGTATATAAAAGGTCAAAGGAAAATGAGAATGATGTGATTAGACAATGTAAAATTCAGCTTGATGAATATTTTAAGGGAATAAGAAAAGAGTTTGACGTTAATATTGAGGTAAACGGAACAGAGTTTCAGAAGATGGTTTGGCAAGAATTAAAAAGAATACCCTATGGGCAGGTTAGAAGCTATAAGGATATTGCGGTTGCTATTGGAAATGAAAAGGCTGTTAGGGCAGTGGGTGGTGCAAACAATAAAAATAAAATTGCAATAATAATACCCTGTCATAGGGTAGTGGGAAAAGATGGTTCTTTAACAGGATATGCTGGAGGCCTCTGGAGGAAAAAGTGGCTACTTGAGCACGAAGAAAGAAACAGCAAGTGAAGACTTATTCACTTGCTGTTTCTGCTTTAGGCTCTATTTTTAACCCAAATTTTGTTTCAACAGCTAATATAGATATAAAAATAAGCATACAGCCAATAAACATATTAAGGGTAAATTTATCGTGTAGTAGTATAACTGAAAATATAGTTCCAAATACTGATTCTGTACTTAATATGATAGCAGTTTTGGTGGAGGATGTATACTTTTGCCCTATTGTTTGAAACAAAAATGCAATGCAGGAACTAAAAATTCCAAGATATAGAACAGAGAATACGGTGGTTTTGTTATATACTGTAGGTACTGGTTCAAAAATTAGAGCAAATATCAATGAAAGCACTGCTGTTAATCCAAATTGAATTATAGATAATATAACTGGATCGATATTTTTAGCAAAGTGGCCAGTTGAAACTATATGGGCAGCATATAAAAGAGCACACAATAGAGTTAATATATCTCCTAAATTTAAGTTTATACCTACTCCACCTTCATATGTAAGTACTGATATTCCTATGAAACTTAAAAAAACACCTATATAAGAAAATATATCAGGTTTCTTGTTAAATACAAACCAATATAAAAAAGGTACCATAACTACGTTTGTCCCAGTTAAAAAGGCTTGCTTAGATGGGGTTGTATATTGAAGCCCTATTGTTTGGCTTGAAAAGGCAGTAAAAAGAAAAATACCTACAATAAGACCTCCCTTTAAATCTTCTTTTGTTATCTGTTTTAGTTTTTTAAAAAATATAGATGAAAGCAGAAGGAAGGCTATTGAAAACCTTAAAAACTGTAAATAAAATGGTTTTATATGGTCAAGTCCATTTCTTGTTGCAACAAATCCACCGCCCCATATTATTGCGGTTATAAGTAATATTGACATTGCAAATAAATCCTGTTTCTTCTCTTTATCCATTATCAATCCTCCTTTATAGTGCTATTTTAACAGAGTTAGCTTTTTAAGGTAAAGTATTAAATAAAAAATAGTATAATAATATAAATGTATGCTAAAATATATTTAGTATAACAAAATTGGGGGGATAATATGAAAAGTTTTGCCAGCGACAATACATCAAGGGTACATCCTAAAATAATGGAGAGTATCGTTAATGCAAACTATGATAATGCAAAGTCCTATGGATATGATGAATATACATTGAGGGCTGAAAATAAATTTAAAGAGCTATTTGGGGAAGATATTGATGTATATTTTGTATATAACGGTACTGCAGCAAATGTTTTGGGACTTGCATCAATAACAAATACATACAATGCAATAATATGTTCAGAATGGGCACATATAAACACGGATGAATGTGGGGCACCAGAAAAAAACATTGGCTGCAAGATAATTTCAATACCAAGTAGCGATGGGAAATTAAATGTTGAAGATGTAAACAAACACCTATTTGCGATGGGTGTAGAGCACCATTCACAGCCAAAGGTTATATCGATTACCCAATCAACAGAGTTAGGAACTGTTTATACAAAGGAAGAAATAAAGCAGATTGCAGATTTTGCCCATAAAAATAATATGTATCTGCATATGGATGGTGCAAGAATTGCAAATGCAGCCTGCTATTTAAATTTAGGTGTAAGAGAGTTTACTAAGGATGCAGGTGTAGATGTTTTATCCTTTGGAGGAACTAAAAATGGGATGATGTTTGGAGAGGCAGTCATATTTTTAAACAAGGGATTATCAGAAGGGTTTAAATATAGAAGAAAGCAGTATATGCAGCTTCATTCAAAAATGAGATATATATCAGTACAGTTTGAGGCTCTTTTAACTGATAATTTATATATAAAAAATGCAAAGAATGCAAATGAAATGGCAAAATATCTTGAAGTTAGATTAAGGGAAATACCAAATATAACAATCACACAAAGGGTTGAGGCAAATGCTGTTTTTGCTTCACTACCAAGAGAGGTAATAGATAAGCTTTTAGAAAAATACTACTTCTATATATGGAATGAAGATAAAAATGAGGTTAGATGGATGACATCCTTTGATACAACAAAGGAAGAGATAGATGAGTTTATAGAGGATATTAAAAAAATTATTAAATAAAAGGGTGGCAAGTTGCCGCCCCTTCATTTTGATGAATACTTTTTAGTTATCTCCTCAAGTGCAAACTTTAGTCTATCTATTTCCTCAAAGGTGTTGTAGAGTGCAAAGCTTAATCTCACAAGCCCAGGTCTTTTAGTTATATCACTATCTCTAATTATATTCTTAATATCGCTTCTATTTAAATTTAAAAGCTTATGAACATACGGCTGTGCACAGAAGCACCCATTTCTAACGCCTATTCCGTATTCCTCAGAAAGTATTCTTGCTACATCGTTGTGATTTACTCCTTCAATATTAAAAGGAATAATTGAAACTTTATTTTCTATTCCATCACAGTAGGACCTTATATCTTTTACATCCTTTAAAGCTTCAGAAGCATATTTTAAAAGTTCCTTTTCATATTCCTCTACTTTATCAAGCCCAATATAATTTAGAGTATTAATAGCGGAAATTAATGCAGCAACACCCATAACATTAGGAGTCCCCCCCTCCTCCTTGTGGGGTAGGTCATCCCAAATAACAAAATCGTCGGTTACAATCTTTACAGTTCCTCCTCCCTTTATGTCTGGAATGCCTGAACTTAAACTGTTTTTATCCCCAACTAAAACGCCTATACCAAAGGGAGCATACATTTTATGGGCAGAGAAGGCAATAAAGTCTAAATTTTTACGTTCATCCTCATTTTTCATAGATATTTTCTTATGGGCTATAATCTGTGCACAGTCTACAAATATTTTAGCGCCATATTTATGACATAGTGCAGCAATTTCGTGGACAGGGTTAATGTAGCCAGTTACATTAGAAGCATAGGTTATTGCAACAAGCTTAACCATACCATAATAACTTTTTAATTTTTTTTCAAGGTTTTCAAGATCAATTCTTCCACAAGAATCTGTCCTTACAGTATCAATATGGAACCTAAACCTCCAGGGGAGTAAATTAGAGTGGTGTTCCATTTCAGTTGTTAGAACAACACAATTTGGATATTGGCTACATATCTTGAAGGAGAGCTTGTTTATTGCTTCGGTGGTATTTTTTACAAAGATAACAGTATCCTCTTTGCTACCACCTACAAAGTTTATAATATCTTCTCTTGCTGATTCATATATTTCCGTTGATACTCTTGATTTGTAACCTTCACCACGATGAATAGAAGAGTAGTATTCTGAAAAGTAATTTATAAACCACATTACATTTTTAAAGGGAGGTGTTGTTGCTGCATTATCAAAATTTATATATTTAATAAAACTGCCATCCTTTAATGGAACTAAACTCTCAACCCCAACAACAAGATCTCTAAAGGAATCCATAAAAATCACCCCTTTGTTTTCTATACTATATTATTCAAGAAGTGCCACTCACGTGAAATGTAAAATTACCATTTTGTAGGTAGAAATCAATTATATAATTTTTATTTATGGAGAATATCAAATTAAGTATAAAGTTTTCAATAATTCATACGATAAGATAATTGAACTATATAGTTTAAGAAAGGGGAAAGGTAGATGGGTATTATCGAAAGAGAAATTAAAATGATTAACAAAAGAGTTTTACAAATCCACGTACTAATTTTTGTTATCTTTGCATTGGGCTTTACTGGAGAGTATATGAAGGGAAACAGGACTCTCCCTTTTATAGCTGGGGTTTTATCAATTACTTTTATTGGACTTGTAGCCTCATATATTTTATATAATAAGAAAAACGATTCTACAAAAATCAAATGGATTTTAATGATAAGCTATGGTATTGCGTATGTTGTAACACTATTAACTGCAGATAAGGCAATGACATTTATATTTTTCTTCCCATATGCTGTTACATATACACTTTATGCAGATTGGGTGCTAACAACGATTCAAAACACGGTTGCCTTTATTACAATTGGATTATTTATATTTTTAAGAATTAATGCAGGTGCAACAACAAGCCTTGATACTTCAAACTATACACTTATGGCAGGAACTGTATTGATGTATATTCCAGCAACATTTACTATAGTTAGAGTAACAAGAAACTTAAGAAAGCAAACTATGGATAATTTAATTGAACTTGAAAATAAAGAAAAAGATGCAAGAAGAGCGATGGAAAATTTAATTGAAATTGCAAATTTAGTAAAGAGCAATTCAAATGAATTAAATAGCATAATTGATGAAATAGCATCATCAACTATGGCCTTTTCAAATGCAGTAGAGGAAATAGCCCACGGTGCATCAAATACTGCAGAGGAAATACAGGATTCAAATAATGCAATAGAATCTATAAGAGAAGAAGTAGAGAATACATCAAGGGTCTCAGCAGAAATAAAAGCGGCAACAGAGCAAACAACTCAAATAGTGCAAAATGGACAAGCAATAATAAATGACCTATCAAATATGGCAGATGAAGTTAAAGATAAAAATGATAGTGTAAGTAAAACTATGGATTCACTTAAGATAAAGTCAGATGACATTGTTAATATAACTGGTGTTATTGCACAGATTGCAGAGCAGACAAATCTTCTTGCATTAAATGCAGCAATAGAGGCGGCAAGAGTTGGAGAAGCAGGACGTGGATTTGCAGTAGTTGCAGATGAAATTAAAAAGCTTGCACTTGAGAGCAAGAATAATTCAGATAATATAGCAAACATAATAAGTGAACTTCAAAATGAGACAATAACATCAGTAAAGGCAGTTGCAGAGCTTATAAGAATAAATGAAAAGCAACAAAAACTTGTTGAAGAAGTAAGCAGTATGTTTGGAAGGATTAATCTAAATGTAGCTGACATTAAAGAAAAGACAGATATGCTAAATAGGATGATGGAAAATGTAACAGCAGGAATGAATAGAATAGCAAATGCAGGAGAAAATATAGCAGCAGTTTCACAGGAGACTATGGCAAATTCTGAAGAGGCGGCTGCAATGTCAAGAGAACATATAAACCAAGCAGAAAATGCAAAGAGACTTTCAAACGAGCTTTTAGATATGGCAAATAGACTTGTGTAAAAAAATCGTTTTGGCGTATTGCCAAAACGATTTTTTCTATTGAATTTTTAATTAGGCTTTGTTAAAATATTATTAGATATTTAGACAAATGTCTAATTACAAATATTTCAAAGAGGTGTTAGTATGATAACAATTCAAAATGTATCTAAAACTTATGGAAAAAACAAAGTTAAGGCACTGGATAACATTAACTTTGAGGTTAGGGATGGGGAAATATTTGGATTTTTAGGCCCAAATGGGGCAGGGAAAACTACAACGATAAAACTTATTACAGGAATACTTAATATGGATGAAGGTAGTATATTGGTAAACGGAATAGATGTTAAGAAGAATCCTATTGAGGCAAAAAAGCAAATAGGCTATGTTCCAGACAATCCAGAAATATTTAATAGACTAACAGGATTAGAATACTTAAATTTTATTGGAGATGTTTTTGAGATGGACAGCAAAGAGAGAACAGATAAAATAATGGAGCTTGCTGAAGAATTTGAAATAAAATCTGCACTTAAGGAGAGCATAAGTAGCTATTCCCACGGAATGAAGCAAAAATTAGTTTTAATAGGTGCCCTAATGCACAATCCACCAGTTTGGATACTTGATGAACCTATGGTAGGGCTTGACCCTAAATCTGCCTTTACCCTAAAAAAGATGATGAGGCAACACGCAGATAGTGGTAAAACAGTTTTCTTTTCAACCCACGTTATGGAGGTTGCAGAAAAGGTATGTGATAGAATAGGAATTATAAAGGGTGGTCGTATAATATTTGTAGGTACAGTTGAAGAATTAAAGGAAAGAAAGAATGATGAGTCATTAGAAAATATATTTTTGGAGTTGATTGAAAATGAGTAATGGATTAAATTTAGCGAAAATATATATAAATTCATCATATGGTTTAAGTAGATTTATTAAGGACTTAAAATACAATAAAAAGAATGCTGCAAAGACAATAGGTCTTATATTATTAATTATACTTTCCTTTAGTGGTATGTTTGGAATGTATCTGTATTTTAATATTAAGATGTATGATCTATTGAAAACTATTAATCAACAGGGTACTGTAATAACTTTAGCTGTAGTATCCGCCTCAATTTTAACACTTATGTTTGGCATTTTAACGGTTTTAGCGAATTATTTTTATAATCAAGAGGGAGATATAATATTAGCACTTCCAATAAAGAAGATGGATTTACTATTTGCTAAATTCATCAATGCATATATTATAGAGTTAATTGTTACATTTGTATTTATGGGAGTTGGAGTTGGTGTTTATGGAATTAAATCAAGTGAAGGGATTTTGTTTTATATAGTTTCAATAATTGCAACAATGTTTATTCCATTAATTCCACTTTCAATTTGCTACTTTTTAATAATCCCCTTAATGAGATATGGAAACTTAACAAAGAAAAAAGATCTCTTTATGATTTTGGGTGGTTTTTTAGGAATTTTTATAGCTATTTTGTATCAGTTATTAGTAAATAAGCTTGCCAGCACTAATGCAGGACCAGAGGAATTGATAAAAAGCTTGATGAGAGAAAATGGATTGATTGATCTATTTGGAAGAATTTATTATCCATCAATATGGATAAGCAATGGGATAATAAAATATAAAAGTTTATCAGGTATATTGTATTTATTTGCATTTGTTTTATTGTCTACTTTAGTAGTGTATTTACTTTTAATTTCTACTTCAAATTTATACTATTCAAGCATTATTGGAAGTAGCGAGATTACAAAGAAAAATAGAGATATTAAAGTTGAAGAGATAGATAGAGTCTTTAAGAAAAGAAGTCTACTTATTTCTCTATTTTTAAGGGAATTGAAGCTTATGAACAGAGAGCCTATATATTTTTTAAATGGCCCCTTTGTTATTTTTTTACTTCCACTTATACTTGTAATTATGTTTACAGTAAATAAGCAAAGTTTTGGTGAAATCGATAGCTTAATAAATGGAGCTAAAAATATAAAATATATGTTACTGATTTCAACAGGTTTAATTATGTTTGTTGGTTCTACAACTTCTATAACTTCAACCTGCATATCAAGGGAAGGCAGTGGTATATATGTTTTAAAATCACTTCCAATTAGGCCTATTGAACTAATAAAGGCAAAATTTATGCACGGTGCCTTCTTTGGATTTGTTGCATCAATAATTGTAGGTGTACTACTTTTATATTTAAAGGTTCCATTTTATATAATCTTTCTTTCATTTGTGATAGGAAACTTATATTTATTTGTTGTATACCTTGTTGGAATAATCCTTGAGCTCAATTGGCCAAAGTTGGTATGGGATAATCCACAAAAACCAATGAAGCAGAACGTTAATGCTGTTTTTATAATATTTATTAATTTTGCTTTAATTGGAATTAACTATTTAATAACAAAGACCATACCTCAAAGTATTCTTGTATTATCGTTTTTTATAATACCAATTATATTGCTTTTATGTGCATATATCTATTTAAATAAAAATATAGAGAGGCTTTATAGCAGACTGTAGTATAGATTAAATTTTAATACTAAGTATTATGAGTAGGTTTCAGTTTGGTTAATAAGAACTAAACTGAAGCCTATTATTTTGTTTAGGTTTTCAATTTAAAGTTATTATGGAATATATTAGATAATGTCACAATTCACCTGGGTGGCACTCTTATTTACATTTTATTAACAAATTTTGCATCGTAATGTCACGATATTACAATAGAATTAACTAATAAGGAGGTGTGAACAATTAAAGGTATATATGCTTTAGGAAGCGATATTTATGTTAATGCACAAAACTTTAGAGGTAAGATAGCTTCAGAATTTATTTTTAGAAGAGTTTTAAGTATAGATAAAAGAATGTCAGCATTTAGAGAAGATAGTGAAGTAGGCTTAATTAATAAAAATGCAGGCATTAAAGAGGTTTTAGTAAGTAAAGATACTAAATATGTAATAAATAGAGCACTTGAGTTTAATAAAATATCTAATAAATTTGATATAACCATAGGGCCTTTAAGTTTACTTTGGAGTAAAAAACTAAAAAATAATCAAATTCCAAGTAAAGAAGAAGTAAAAAATATAAAATCATTGGTAGATTCAAGGGACGTTGTAATAAAAGAGGATTTTGTATCTTTAAAAAGAGAAGATATGATGATGGATTTAGGTGCAATAGCAAAGGGATATGCAACGGATATATCAAAGGATATTTTAAAGGCCTTTTCGGTTAAAAATGTCCTTCTTGATTTTGGAGGGAATATATATACAATTGGTAAAAACAAAGGAAAGCATTGGAGCATAGGAATACAAAATCCATTTTCAGATAGGGGAGAGATATTAGGAATATTGAGTTCTACAGATGAGAGCATTGTAACATCGGGAATTAATGAAAGGTATACTAAAATTGGTGATAAAATATATCACCATATAATAGATAAATACACAGGTTATCCTGTTGAAAATGAAGTTGCAAGTGCTACGATTGTTTCACAATCATCAATTGATGCAGATGCCTTTGCTACAATTATTTTGCTTGAGGGATTGAAGGAAGGAGTTAAGTTAATTCATTACTTTAATTTAGAAGGAATAATTGTAACAAAGGATAAGGAGATATTTGTATCAAGAGGGTTGTGTGAAAGATTAAATTTTATTTGTGACTATCAAATCTTTAAAATATGAGGAGGGCTTTATGTTAAGAAGAAAAAATGTAACCAATTATTTAAGGCTTGCTATACAACTTATGTTTTTAATTTTAATGCCAGGATTATTTACGATGATTTTCGGACAGATGAGGCAAATTTATACTTCTATAATTTCAGGTAAAATAAATTTTAATATTTTAGTTAATACAACATTGCCACTACTTATTTTAGTCTTTTTAACAATAATATTTGGTAGATTCTTTTGTGGATATATGTGTGCCTTTGGAACAATAAATGATCTACTTTATAAACTCTCATCAAGGGTTTTTAAAATAAAGTTTAAAGTAAATAGATCAGTAGATAGTTTTTTAAAATTAATAAAATACGCTGTTTTACTATTTATTATAGTTGGAGTTTGGACCTTTGGAATAAGTGGTTTAAACAGTATAAATCCTTGGGAGGCTTTTGCACAGCTCATTCAGTTTCCACCACAGCTTGCAAGTGTAACAGCATTAATTGTTCTAATACTTATATTTGTAGGTGCATTATTTATAGAGAGATTTTTCTGTAGATATTTTTGTCCTCTTGGTGCATTTTTATCAATCCTACAGGTATTTAGAATAGTAAAGATAAGAAAGGATAAAACTGGATGTATTAATGGTTGCAATGCTTGTACAAGAAGTTGTCCAATGGGAATTAATTTGGATAAAGTAAACAGAGTTGATAGTTTAGAATGCATTGAGTGTATGAATTGTGTAGGGATTTGTCCTAAAGGAAACGCTAAATTAACTATATTTGGTAGGGTGGTTAATCAAATAATTATCATAGTTGTATTTGTTTTAGCATTTTTAGGACTTAAAGGCCTTGCAGAAAAAGTTATAGATTTTAAAATGATGATGGAAGATAAGGATAGGAGCATTAATTTTGGTGAACATATGCCAAAGCCAGATGGAAAGAGAAGACATAGACGTGGTGGAGAAGAACAGCAGAGAGTACAAAATGTTGAGGTTACACAGGGAAAGTACAAGGATGGAAAGTATATAGGTTCAGCGATAGGGTTTAAACCAGGTCTTACTGTTGAGGTTACAATAAGTGGTGGAAAAATATCTAAAATTGAGATTGTAGACCATAATGAAACGCCAAGCTATGCAAAAATACCATTTAAAATTGTTCCAGATGAAATAATTAAAAAGCAATCAACAAATGTAGATGCAGTATCTGGTGCAACAAGAACAAGTGTTGGTATAATGAATGCAGTAGCAGAGGCACTAAAGCAGGCAGAGCAAAAATAGAATTAAATTAAATTAAAATATAAAAGCCCCATAAATGAGACTAATTAGTCCTTTTAGGGGCTTTTTTAAATTAACTACCAGAAGTGTTTTTAGTGGTACTAATTAAGGAAATGCTTTTATACACATCTACGAGATTAATTATATGGAATAAATTGGATAATGTCGCATTTCACCTGGCTGGCACTTTCTAATATGTATATTGTGTTTCTTGCCTCTTCTGCTGTAACAGGTACTCTTTTGCCTTCTACAATTGCACTATATAGCTCTCTATAATACTCCCTATAATCACCGCATTCACTTTGTATAGTTGTCCTTATATCAATCCCATTTAGATTTGTATTTAAAATTCCATTTGTAGTTTCAGGCTCTTTTCCCCAAGGAGAGTATGTATTTGGTGTAAGCCCCCTTCTTAAATGTTCCTCTTGTACATCCATTCCATACTTCACAAAATTTCCGTTTTCACCTGTTACTATGTATTTAGGTAGAGGTTCTTTTACAAGCATTGAAGCTTTAAGTGTAACCTTTAAGTTATCGTAAAATAAAATAATTTCAAAGTTATCGTCTGCCTTTGCAAAGCTTCTTTGTTTTCTTACATCGGCAAAAAACTTATTGGGTGTTCCAAAAAGATAAAGAGCTTGGTCGACAAGGTGTGAACCTAAATCATATAATATTCCAGAGCCAGGTATATTCTCCTCCCTCCAATAATTTTTAGGGAAATTTCTAAATCTATCAAAATGTGCCTCAAATTCAACAATCTTTCCTAAAACACCGCTTTCGATAACCTTCTTTACTGTTTTAAAGTCGCTGTCGTATCTTCTGTTTTGGTAAACTGATAAAACCTTAGATTGTTCTCTCGAAATTTTAATCAAATCTTCAGCCTGTTTTGTTGTGACAGTAAAGGGTTTTTCAACTACAACGTGCTTTCCCTTTAAAAGAGCCCTCTTTGCATATTCATAATGGCTTTCATTTGGAGTTGCAACCACAACAAGATCTATTTCATCACCATTTAAAATATCATCAACATTACTACAAACCTCTGCAGAGTATTTTTCTTTTGCTATTTTGATATTCTTTTCGTTTTTCGTATAAATTTTTTTTAATGAATATCCTTCTATGCAGTCTATAATAGGTGCGTGAAACACTTGTCCAGACAGCCCAAAGCCAATAAGTCCAACATTTATATTTTTCATTTTATCACCTCAAATTAATTTATATTTTTAAGCAAATAAAGTATAAGTTTGTTTAGATGAGGATAGGGAAAAATTATTTACTATAATTTGTAATAAATCTCTTATATTAAACATTTCATAACTATTTTGTTAAAATTATTTTATATTATTTAAAAGTCAATAACAATAAAAAAATGCAGTGCAAAAATTAAATGTTGTATCATATAATAAAAGTTTGGGATAAATTAAAATTATTTATTCCAAAAGAGGGATTTATAAATTATAATATTTTATAAGGCATAAATTTGTTAATGTATTATTTTAATAAGTGTTTATTATGAGCATTGGTATATCAAAATTATATTATCTATCTTCTGAAGATTTATTTCGATAGTTTTTTAAATTAATATAAATTTATATTTAGTATAAAATGGCTAATGTCACATTTCACTTGGGTGGCACGGAGGTTGGATATGCAGCAGATATTACAACATTTAATAAACATATTTCAATCCTATGGAATACTTGGTTTAATTGTCTTATCCTTTGCAGAGTCTTCGTTTTTCCCAATACCGCCAGATGTTATATTGATTCCTATGTGTTTAATGGACAAAAATATGTCATTTTTATATGCATTATCAACAACATTATCTTCCGTTGCAGGAGGTATATTTGGGTATTACATAGGGAAAAGGCTTGGGAAACCAATATTGGGGAAGTTTTTTAAAGAGGACAAAATTAAAAAAGTTGGATATTACTTTGATAAATATGGAGGTTGGTCTATAGTAATTGCAGGCTTTACACCAATACCATACAAGATATTTACAATTGCAGCTGGTGTGTTTAACATAAACTTTTTTACATTTGTTACTGCCTCTTTAATAGGCAGAGGAATAAGGTTTTTCCTTGAAGGAATTTTAATTTTCTATATGGGAGATAGTGCAAAGTATTTTATTACGAACTATTTTGAGTATATAACAATAGGAGTTGCTCTTGTATTAATTTTATTCTATACATTATTTAAATATTTAAATAAGAAAAACTTGTTAAAACTGAATTTTGCTGTATATAAGAAAAAAATATATGCAAGATTAAATAGTTTCCACAAAAAATATAGAATTGTTGATCAGACAGCCTTTTATGTATATACATCAATAATATTATCTATCTTCTCTCTATTTGTGTTCTGGGAACTTACAGAGGAGAATTTTATTCATAAGAATTATACCTTTGATATGTATATATTACAATTAGTATTATCAATTAGAAATAATGTTTTAATTAAGATATTCAAGGCAGTAACTGTACTTGGTAACTATCAATTTGTAATTGCATTTACAGTTTTAGCCGTCTTACTTATGATAAAGAATAAGCAAAAAAGATTTGCATCATTTTTTGCATTAAACATAACATTAGTATGGCTTTTTAATGAACTTTTAAAGGTACTTTTTAAAAGACCAAGACCAGATTTAATATATAGGTTAATTGAAGCAAAGGGATACAGCTATCCAAGTGGCCACGCTATGGTTTCTTTAACCTTTGCCCTTGTTTTTGTGTATTATCTAAACGAAATGGAATTTAAAAATAACTTTATAAAGTGGATAGTTTTAATTTTAGCTCTTATCATAGGTATAAGCCGCATATATCTTGGGGTACACTACTTTACAGATGTTTTAGCAGGCTGGGCAGTTGCAGTAATCTACTCAACAACAAGCATATTAATTTATAAAAATGTTTTAATAAAGGTGAGGTAAAAATGTTTCCATTTAATAATAACAAGGTTATGCTTTTAGATGGTGCAATGGGTACAATGGTTCAAAAATATAAAAGAAAAAGGGATATAGTACCAGACACCCTTAATATTACAGAAGCTGAACTTATAAAAAAAATACATAGTGAGTAT
The DNA here is from genome assembly GCF_020054765.1 of Caloramator sp. Lineage (NCBI taxonomy): Bacteria > Bacillati > Bacillota > Clostridia > Eubacteriales > Clostridiaceae > Caloramator > Caloramator sp. Next base: position 51,613 of record NZ_JAIHAO010000003.1, read on the forward strand.
GTTGATGCAGGATGTGATGCAGTTGTAACAAATACCTTCCGTTCAAACAGATTAAGTATGGAAGAGTGTGGATTTGATTTTAAAGAGGTAATAAAAAGAGGAATAGACATAGCAAGAAGTGCAAGCAAAGATTTACTTGTTGCACAAGATATTGGGCCAATAGGAAAACTTATTGAGCCTAAAGGGCCTATAAGTAAAGAACAGGCCTTTGAAATTTATAAAGAGCAAATTAAGATAGGCAAAGAAGAAGGTGTGGATTTCATACTTATTGAAACAATGTATGATATTGAAGAATTAGAGATTGCCTTAAATGCAGCAGATTATTTTAATATACCTGTTTTTGCATCTATGTCATTTAACAAAGAGGGAAGTACTTTTTTAGGTTATACTCTTTATGATATGATAAAAACAATTGAAAAATATAGGGTTGTGGCAGTTGGTGCAAACTGTTCAACAGGCCCCTTTGATATGATAAATATAGCCCAGGAAATATTAAAAAGTACAAACATACCTGTTCTTGTAAAACCCAATGCAGGAATTCCAAAGGAAATAGATGGAGATTTGGTATATGATGTTGATGAAGATGAGTTTGCAAAACACATTTTATCAATGATTAATATAGGAGTTAAGGTTGTAGGAGGCTGCTGCGGAACAACACCAAGCTATATAAAGAGGATAAGGGGTTTAATAAGTTAACAAAGTGAAATTATAAAGAGATTACTTATGCATTTTAGGATAGGAGGATGATTATGATAACGTGGAAAAAAGAATATTCAATGGGGGTTGAACATATAGACAATCAGCATAAGCACTTAGTTGAAATTGCAAATAAAGCTTATGAAGTATTAAAAAATGATTTATACATTGATAAGTTTGATAAAATAGTTGAAATATTGAAGGAACTTGAAGATTATACTGTATATCATTTTGATTCTGAAGAAGAATATATGAAACAAATAGGACATGAAGGTTATTTTTTACATAAAATAGAACATAAGCAGTTTATAGATAAAATAAAATCAATTGATTTAAATAAAGTTGATATTGAACAAGATAAGTATTTACTTGATATATTAAATTTCATAGTTGATTGGTTGGTAAAGCATATATTAGAAAAGGATAAAGAAATAGTAAAATAGGCTTTATATCGATTTTAGGGAAGGTATTTCATTAAAGTGTTATCATTTTTACATGAGGTTATTTTAGAAATATATTTTGTATATTTTATTTACTAAATAATAAATTTTTGCAGTCAAATAATATAATCTAAAAAATACTTGAATATATAAAAAATTTTAACTATAATGAAATTGGTTAAAACTTAATAATTACGCCACAAGGGGAGATGGATGAGGCCATCTGAGAGTAAGGTCCGTTGAAACCTTTGACCCTTTGAACCTGATCTGGTTGATACCAGCGTAGGGATGTGGGATACTAAAAGATATCAAGGCTATTCCCACTGGAATAGCCTTTTTTGTAACCACCCTTGCTGGGTGGTTTTAGATTTTTTTGGAGGTGATGTTATGAAAAAGGTGTTAACAATTGCAGGTTCAGACAGCTGTGGAGGTGCAGGAATTCAGGCAGATTTAAAAACATTTTCAGCTCATTTAGTGTATGGTATGAGTGTTATTACTTCAGTAACAGCACAGAACACTCAAGGAGTAATTCATTCCTATGATTTACCTGTGGAGGTGATCGAAAAACAAATTAGTGCAGTTTTTGATGATATTAAGGTTGATGCAGTAAAAATTGGTATGTTGTCAAGCAGCAATATAATTGATGTGGTTGCTAATTCATTAAAATTTTATAAAGCACCAAATATTGTTTTAGATCCTGTTATGATTTCAAAAAGTGGATTTAAGCTATTAAAAGATGAGGCAATTAATAGTTTACTTAGCAAATTGATACCAATTTGTACAATAATAACCCCAAATATCTATGAGGCAAGTTTAATAGCTCAGATGGAAATTAAAGATGTAAATGATATGAAGAAGGCTTGTAGGAAAATATATGATTTAGGAGCAAAATATGTTCTTGTTAAAGGTGGACACCTAAATGGTGATGCAATTGATATATTATTTGATGGATTAGAATATTACCAATTCAAAGGAAATAGAATTAAAACCAAAAATACACATGGTACAGGTTGTACTTTATCTTCAGCAATTGCTTCAAATTTAGCATTAGGATTTGATGTTATAGAAGCTATAAGTAGAAGTAAAAATTATATACAAAATGCAATTAAAAATTCCTTCAGCATAGGTATGGGGGTTGGGCCGGTTGATCACTTTTATGCTTTCAAAAGTAAGGAGGTAATTATAGATGAAGAATAAAAAAGGAAGATATTTTTTCTTTTTATGGTTTGGGGCAGCCATTTCGGTCGCTGAAATAATGGCAGGAGCCTTTCTTGGATCTCTTGGTATAAAGAAGGGGGTAGCTGCAATAATTATAGGGCATTTAATAGGATGTTTGATATTGGGATTAGCTGGAGTTATAGGACAGGAAAAGAATATGACAGCTATGGAAACAGTTAGTTTATCCTTTGGTGTTTTCGGGAAATACATATTTTCGATTTTAAACTTTATACAACTAGTTGGCTGGACATCAATTATGCTTATTACAGCATCTAATGGTATGAATCAAATCTTTAAAAGTCTATTTGGTTATGAAAACTTTTATATATGGGTTTTAAGTGTTGGCGTATTAGTTTATATATGGACTGAATATAGTTCCTTTAAATATCCAAAATTAAACTACATATCAGTTGTTCTACTTATGTTTCTTTCGTTGGTGATGTTTTATATTTTAGTAAACTCAAGTACAAATAACCTTGAATGTACTGAAGGAATTTCTTTTGGGTTAGGGCTTGAACTTAGTATTGTAATGCCAATATCATGGTTACCTTTGATATCTGATTATACAAAATATGGTGAAAACAAATTAAGTTCATTTTTAGGGGCAGGATGCGATCCATTGATTTCTTGCATATCAGGTTATGCAGTGAAGAGGCATATAAAAAGTCAGGAAATAATATAGGGACATTTAAGGTTAAATTGTTTGATGAAATATATAATTTAAATGATATAAAAATAAAAGAAGGTGTTAGACTTGAAAAAGGTTGATTATAGTTTGCATCTAGTTACAGATAGAAAAATAATTGGAGATAGAGATTGGTTAAGTTGTATTGAGGATGCTATTAAGGGAGGAGTTACAATTGTGCAACTTAGGGAGAAGGAGGCATCCTCTTTGGAATTTTATAATATTGCAATTCAAATGAAGAAAATAACCAGTAAATATAGTATTCCATTAATAATTAATGATAGAGTGGATATTGCATTAGCTGTAGATGCTGATGGTGTACATATTGGACAAGAAGATATACCTGCCAAAAAGGTAAGGCAACTTATAGGTGAGAATAAAATTCTTGGAGTATCCGTAAGTAATATAGAAGAGGCAAATAGGGCATTTGAAGATGGAGCAGATTATTTAGGTGTTGGTGCTATATTCCCAACAGATACTAAAAAAGATGCAGTTAATGTAAATATAGAGACGCTAAAGAAAATAAGAAACAATTTAAATTGTAAAGTAGTTGCTATAGGTGGTATAAATGAAAATAATGTTTATAAACTTAAGGGGCTTTGTGATGGGGTAGCAGTTATTTCAGCAATATTAGGTAAAGAAGATGTAAAAGATGCTGCTATAAAAATTAAAAGTAAATTTTTACAAGAATAGGGCAAATAAATTGTCCTGAGATTGTTGACAAATCTACTTATTAGATAAATTATGAAAAAGCCCTATGAATGGATTTCAATGGGCTCTTTCGTGAGCTTTAGCAATACTAAGCTTTTCAAATAAAGAAAAGCTTAGTATTGCTTAGCGAAATGAATCGATGCCCAAGAAATCCTTCATAGGGCTAATCAAAATATACCTTTTTCAACAGCCTGAGGGCAAATAAATTGCCCTATTTTTATTTAAAACAACTTTTATTGCTATTGTTTTATTTTAATAAAACTTATGTTAGAATATACAAAGTGAATAGGAGGTGTGTTATGAAAAAGTATCTTCCATACTTGGCTGGAGTTACGATGTCTTTAATTTTTGGTTTTTCCTTTATATTTAGTAAAGCTGCATTAGAGACGCTGTCAACCTTTGAACTTTTATTTTTAAGGTTCACAACAGCAACAATAACAATGTCTCTTTTAATATTGTTTGGGATTGTTAAGGTAAATTTAAGGGGCAAAAATTTAAAACCCCTAATATTAGTTGCCCTTTGGCAGCCGATTATATATTTTATTATGGAAACAAAGGGGCTTCAGTATACTACATCATCAGAGGCTGGGGTTATGATGGCCTTTATTCCTGTACTTGTTGCAATACTTGCAGCGTTTTTATTAGACGAAAAACCTTCAAATATTCAATGGATATTTATAATTATATCTGTTGTAGGGGTTCTAACGATTGTATTAGGTGGAGGAAATTTAGAGGCAAAGGGCCAATTAAAAGGAATTATATTTTTACTCTCTGCAGTTTTTAGTGCTGCAATGTTTAATATCTATTCAAGAAGAGCCTCACAGGATTTCACATCATACGAGACGACTTATTTTATGATGATACTTGGGATGATTGCTTTTGGAACACTATATTTTATTCAGGGTATAATGTCTAATGATATTAATATTTTATCTAAGATAAATATACAGGTTTCAATTTCAATTTTCTACCTTGGTGTATTGTCATCGGTTTTTGCATTTTTGCTTGTAAATTACAGTTTATCAAAGCTTCCTGCATCACAATCATCAGTCTTTGCGAACCTTACTACAGTTGTATCGGTTATAGCTGGTATTATAATAAGAGGTGAAAGTTTTGAAAGCTACAAATTGATTGGTGCAGTAATGATAATTATTGGTGTGTGGGGGACAAACTATTTTGGAATACGTAACAAAAATAGGGCATAAAGCCCTGAGATTGTTGATAAACATAGTTGTTAGCTAAGTTTTGAAAAAGCCCCATGAATGGATTTCAATAGGCTCTTTCATGAGCTTTAGCAATTCTTAGCTTTTTCAAACAAAGAAAAACTTAGAATTGATTAGCGAAATGAACGAATGCCCAAGAAATCCTTCATGGGGCTAATCAATATATAATTTTTTAGCAGCAATAGGGTATAAAGCCCTATTTTTATTTATTAAATTTAGCCTTTATCATATTCATATAATCTGTATTTTCAAGTCCAAGTCTCCAAATAGCAACTCCAGAAAGATTATAACTGTTTACTAAATCAAGCTTATATGCAATGCTTTTATCATTTTCAAACCAAACAGAATGTGCTACTCCATTTACATCTGTATAATTAAAATAAGGTGACTTTGATATATCATCCCAAAGGATAGTTGCATTATTGCTATTTGCAATGTTATAAATTCCATTTATACTATATGCCTTTGTTCCATTTGAGGACCAGTCGTATCCGTAGGCTGCAAGTCCTAAGAAAATCTTTTCTTTAGGAACAACAGTAATAGTATAATCTATTACCTTCTGCACCCATCCAATGGATGCAATAGCACCAGGTGTACCCCCTGGGTAGTGCTCATCGTAGGTCATTAGTATAAATTGATCTACGTACTTTGAAAGTTCGGCATAATCATAGGCACCTGTCCAGCTATTAGTTAAGCTGTCATATGTTTTGGCAGGAACAGAGATGCCTATTATATATCCTTGTGGTTTTAATGCAGTATAAAGCTCCTTCATAAAAGTTGATAGATAGCTTCTGTTGTAGTAATAAACTCCTTCAAGGTCTATGTTTACGCCTTTATAACCATTTAGTTTTAGTGCATTTGATATATTATTTATAAGAGCTTGTCTATTTTGTGTATTTTCAAGTAGCTGCTTTGCTATGTCACCACTGAAGTTATTACTTACCATTGCGATAGGAGTTATTCCATTGTTGTTTGCATAATTAATTTGTTCAGTCGGAACTAAACCAGATATATTTCCAAGCCCATCTGTTGTATATGTGTGCGTAATTACTGTGTTTAAAAGAGAAGTATTGTTTACCATAGAATTATAGGAGGACTTGTCCCCGCTGTAATAGTAGGTTGTAAATCCAATAACCTGCTTTTGATTATTAATAACAATATTCTGAGTAGTTACTTTTATATGAGCAGAATCACCTGATGTGCCATAGGTATTGTAGGCACGAACAAAAAACCAATATACCGTAGCAGGTTTTAAATTTGTAACTTTATAGCTTGTTGCTGAAGTAGTTGCAATTTGTGTGTAGTTTGAATCATTTAAAGTTGCCATAAATACTTTATAGCCCGTTGCACCTTGGCTACTTGTCCAAGTTAAAGTAAGTTCATTTGTTGTTATACCTGATGTACTTATGCTTGAAGGTGCAGCAGGAGATGTTCTTTTTCTTACTTTTGCAAAGGCTGTTACAAAACTTGTAAGTGTAAAAATAATAAGCAGGATTGATAAAATTAATTTTTTCTTATTTGTCATACACTACCCCCCTAAAACTTTATATATTATTTATCGTAATGAATAATTATAAAGTTTAAATGTAATTTATGGGTATATTACCAATGAAAAAGTAGTTTAAAACTTGAAAATAATTATATTTTGTGTCAAAATTAACCTATATACAAAGCGAAGGAGGATAATGATGGATAATATAATTTCAGTTGAAAATTTATATATGGATTATGGAAGTGGGGATGTATTAAAGGGAATTAGCTTTGAGGTGCCAAAGGGGCAGATTGTTGGATATATTGGCCCAAATGGTGCTGGTAAAAGTACAACTATTAGAATATTTTTAGGAATGACAAGTGGATATAGAGGTACTGTTAAAATTTTTAGTGAAGATATAAGGGATAAATATGAGTATAAGAGAAGAATAGGTTATGTTCCAGAAATTATTGAATTCTATGACAGCCTAACTCCAGTTGAATACCTAAACTTCATAGGAAGCATATATGGACTTGAGGAAAATAAACTCAATAAAAAGATAGACGAGTTACTAAATATTTTTGACCTCTATGAAGTAAAAAATACAAGGATTTCATCCTTTTCAAAGGGGATGAAGCAGAAGCTTGCAATAATCTCATCAATAATACATAACCCAGATTTAATATTCTTTGATGAACCAATTACAGGCCTTGATGCAAATAGTGCGATGGTCTTTAAAGAAATGATGCAGGCATTAAAAAATGAAGGCAAAACCATATTTTATTCATCCCATATTATGGAGGTTGTTGAAAAGGTAAGTGATAGAATACTTCTTTTAAATGATGGTCAAATTGTAGCTGATGGTAACTTTGAAGAACTTAAGGAGAAGGTATTAGGAAGCAGCCTTGAGGATATATTTAACACATTAACTGGATTTACAAACCGTTCAGAGGTTGCCAATAGACTTGTTGAAGTGATTAACTCATAAAAGACCTAAATTATGTATTATTTTAGACGTGTTTTTGCACGTCTTTTTATTTTATAAGTCATATAGCATTTAAACCATCTAACTTATTGCGAAAGCATAAAAACTTATTTAGAAAACAAAAAAGAATTGACAGAGTAACAACTTATAAAATATAATAAGATTGTTACTTAAAAAATTATATATAAAAATACATTAAAATCCAGCAAACATATTCATTTCAACTTAAATTTCATAGAGGAATAGTTATCGAAAATAAGCTCAATCTAATCTCATTTCAGTTGAATTCATAATGAGCTTTATTAAATAATTTAATATTAAAAGGAGGGATTGTGGTGATCCAATTTAAAAATATTCAAAAGAAGTATAAAGATACCACAGTTATTAATGACTTTACATTGACTATTAATAAAGGAGAACTTGTAGTTTTTGTAGGACCAAGTGGTTGTGGAAAGACAACGTTACTTAAGATGATTAATAAATTAGAAGAACCAACAAGTGGAAAAATTTTTATTAATGGTGATGATATTTCTAAAATAGATACAATTGAGTTAAGGAGAAATATTGGGTATGTTATTCAACACAATGGTTTATTTCCGCATATGACTGTTAAAGAAAACATTGAGTTAGTCCCCAAAATTAAAGGAGAAAACATAAATTCAATTGAAAATAAAACAAAAGAACTTTTAAAACTTGTTGGATTAGAACCTGATGAGTATATGAATAGATATCCAAGCGAACTTAGTGGAGGACAACAGCAGAGAATAGGGATAGCAAGGGCATTAGCAACTGATGCAGATATCATACTTATGGATGAACCTTTTAGTGCATTAGACCCTATAACAAGAAATAATTTGCAGGAGCAACTGTTTCAATTGCATAGAGAACTAAATAAAACAATAGTATTTGTTACACATGATATGGATGAAGCAATAAAATTAGGGGATAGAATTTGTTTAATGCATTCAGGAAAAATATTACAATATGATACGCCTGATAATATCCTAAAGAATCCTGCAAATGATTTTGTTACAGATTTTATTGGTAAAAAAAGAATTTGGAATAATCCAGAGTTTATAAAGGCTGAAGATATAATGATTAGAGAACCAGCAACAACAGGTTCTAATAGAAATGTGCTTCAAGCAATAGAAATAATGAAAACAAATAAAGTCGATAGTTTAATGATAACCGATAAAGAAAATAAACTTATTGGACTTGTTACATTAAAAAGAATTAAGACAGAGGAAAGGAACGTTTTACTTAAGGATGTTATGGAAACTAATTTGGTTACTGTAAACAAGCAAAGTAACCTTGTAGATGTTTTAAAAACAATGAATATACATTCCATTGGATATGTTCCAGTTGTAGATGACAATAATCAACTGTTAGGATTAATAACAAGAAGTAGTGTGCTATCGGCATTGGCTACTCAAATTGCTGATATGGAGGTGAATTTCTAATGATGGAATTTATAAATTTTGTTGTTACAAGAAGTGATCAAATTGGGAATCTTATAGTACAACATATATATTTAAGCTTCATTGCTGTATTAATTGCAATTTTAATAGGGGTACCCCTTGGAATTATAATAACAAGGGTAGAAAAACTATCAAAACCAATACTTGGTTTTGCAAATTTAGTACAAGCAATTCCGAGTTTAGCTATATTAGGATTCTTAATACCTTTTGTAGGAATTGGAAAAAAACCTGCGATAATAATGGTTGTAATTTATTCATTACTGCCTATAATAAAAAATACTTATACAGGTTTAGTAAATATTGATAAAGATACAATTGAAGCTGCTAAAGGTATAGGATTAACAAATAGTCAAATTTTAACAAAAGTTCAATTGCCATTGGCATTTCCTGTTATAATGGCAGGTATTAGAATATCGGCTGTAACAGCTGTTGGGTTAATGACAATTGCTGCATTTGTAGGAGCAGGTGGTCTCGGATATTTGGTTTTTTCAGGAGTCCAAACAGTAGATAATTATATGATTTTAGCAGGTGCAATACCAGCATGTATATTAGCTCTTTTAATGGACTTTATTTTGGGAAAAGCAGAAAATAGATTACACTATAAAAACAAAAAAAATTATAAAGGCATAAACAAAAAAGTATTGGTTGCTTCAGGGTTAATAATTGTTTTAATTGTGTTTGGGGTTGCTAATCAAACTAAAAGTAATAAAATAACTATAGGCTCTAAAAATTTTACTGAATCTATTATTTTAGGAAATATGCTTGCAGATTTAATAGAGGAAAATACGGATTTGAAGGTTGAGAGAAAATTAAACTTAGGTGGAACTCAAGTAGTTTTTGGCGCATTAAATTCTGGTGATGTTGATTTATATGTAGAATATACAGGAACAGGTCTTGTAAATATATTAAAAAAAGAAACTATAACAAATCCACAGGAGGTATATGATATAGTTCAGAGAGAATTTAATGAAAAATATGATTTGAAATGGCTAAAACCATTAGGATTTAACAATACTTATGCAATAGCAGTAAGAAAAGATACTGCAGAAAAATATGGATTAAGGACTATATCAGATTTAAAAAATGTAAGTAACGAATTGATTATGGGACCGACAATAGAATTTTCAAATAGACCGGATGGATTAATTGGATTGAGTGAAAAATATAATTTAACATTTAAATCTGTTAGTCCAGTTGATGGAGGGCTAAGATATACTGCAATTAATAGTAAAAAGAGTGATATAATTGATGCGTTTTCTACAGATGGATTGTTAAAAGCATTTGACTTAGTAGTGCTTGAAGATGATAAAAACTTTTTCCCACCATACTATGCAGTACCACTAATTAGACAAAAAACACTAAAGAAATATCCTGAATTAGAAAGTGTAATAAACAAATTAGCTGGAAGATTGAATGATGAAAAGATGAGAGAGTTAAATTATAGAGTTGATGAGCTGAAGGAATCACCAGAAAATGTAGCAAGGGATTTTTTAATTCAAGAAGGCTTGATAGAAAAATAGGAGGCTTAAACATTAAGCCTCCTATTCATTTAAGTAGCTAAGTGTTCTCTCATATACATTGTTATCACCAATTATAAGCAAAATATCCCTTTCCATAATTGTAGCATATGGTCCAGGTGAAATTATAAGTTCTCCATTCCTTTTTATACCAATAACTGTGGCACCAGTATTTTGCCAAAATTTAATATCTGATATAGTTTTACCAATATACTTACAACTTGAAGGAATTTCAATTTCTATAGGTACAAGTGGATTTGTATTTTTTAGTTTAGATGCATAATCAAACAATTTATTTACAGATTCAATTAAAGCGTTATCAAGCTTAGTTCTTTCTTCAAGATATGTATTAATTTTGGCTTGAAGTTCTTTAATAGTTTCGATTTTAGAAAAATTATTAATATACTTAAGAGCATTTTCTCTAGAAATAATTTCAATACCGCTTCCCCTTGTTGATTGAAGGATATTCACGTCTTCTAATAACTTTACAGCTTTTCTTATTGTTTCTGGTGAAACATTATATTCGCTTGCTAAAGTTGATCTTCCATGCAGCTTTTCTCCTATTTTAAAATCACCTTTATAAATTCTATTGGCAATATCAATTGCGATTTTTTCATAAACAGGAATACTGATTTTTTCGTTCATTTTGTCCTCCGAACCAATGATTTTGAATTATTACACATAAATAATATCATACTTATTTTAAATAATCAATTTTATGTATAAAGGGTTACATACCTAAGTTTTCATCAATTATAATAATTTCTGATTCAACACCGTCCATTTTTTTAAAATAAATATTAAGTGCATTACAAATTCTTTCAGGACTTGAACAGTTATAACATTTATCACCTTTTATAGCACAAGGGGTTTTAATTCCAAGACGCTTTGCATTTTTAGGCGCAGCAATATTTCGAGCACGCCAAATTGCTTTTTCAAGATTAGGTTCAATTTTATTTGCTCCGAAAATAAAAAATACTTTTTTGTGTCCAAACAATGAACCGGCTATTCTGTTTCCTGCATCGTCGATATTAACAAGTTCACCTGTTTCTGCTACAGCATTAACAGATGTAAAATAAACATCTGTTAAAAGAGTTTCTTTTGCAATTTTAAAGAATTCATCTCCTGAAAACTTACTTGGATCAATTACATAGTTATATTTTGACAGGTGATCTGCCAAATTTAATTCAGATAGGGTTAGAGAGTCTCCAAAGCCTATTTTTACTCCCTTTACATTTTCTACAATATATTCAATTGCATCTTTTGAGTTCTTGAAAAATGAAACCTTATATCCATTTTTCTGTAACGCTTCTATTGTTTTTTCATATTTCATTTTTAATTACCTCCATTATTTTAAACTAAATATATAAGCAGCTATCCTCATTAAGTGAAAACAGTACAGTTAAAATTGTTTTAGTTAAAAATTAATAATGTAATAAATGTTATTAATTATAGATATGTTTATTTTAGTACAATTTAATTATAACTAATTCAAAAATAGTTATACAAATATTTACATAATTATATTATTTGATATAATATAATTATAGCATATTATAAAAAATTTCTAATATTTTTAAATTTAAATAATTAGGGGGGGATTTTATGTTTTTATTTGAACCGCTATCATTTGCACAAATAGTTATGGGGGTTATTGTATTAGTAGGACTTATTTTAGTTAATGAACTTGCACGCAGGAATAAGTATTTTGCAATCTTCTTATTCATTATTCTTCCAATTATATTAACCTTTACAGTATGGCCGAAAACAGCAGGAGAAGGTTCAAGTGTTGGAACTTGGTTCCATTGGGCAAAGGTATATTCTGTACTTGCAGGATGTATAGGATTTATGGCAATTAGGTATAACAAGAAATTGCAAACAAATAAATATGCTTTGATGTTTCCACCATTTATACTTTCACTAAACATTATGGAGGCAGTAATAAGAGATTTTCAATGCTACAGCTATAATGGGCTTGTTGATGGAGTTACAATAATTGGTGGTCCTTGGAATATAATGAATGGTATTGCAGGGATATTAAATATTATAACCTTATCAGGTTGGGTAGGTATAGTAATTAGTAAGGATAAAAGCCAAGATATGATTTGGCCAGACCAATTATGGTTTTGGATAATCGCATACGATCTATGGAACTTTGCATATGTATATAACTGTATTTCAGATCATTCATATTATTCTGGACTCCTGCTTTTGTTATCTTGTACAATCCCAGCCTTTTTTATAAAGAAGGGAGCTTGGTTGCAACACAGAGCACAGACCTTAGCTACTTGGGCAATGGTTGCTATGTGTATTCCTAATTTTTTAGATACTTCAAAGTATGCAGTAAAATCTTCTCATAGCACAACAGCATTATTTGTTGTAAGCCTACTTGCATTACTATCCAATATAGCGGTATTTATTTATCATTATTATAAAATATTCAAATTTAAGAAGAATCCATTTAAAGAAGAGGTACACAGTGACCTTAAATCCTATAAGGTTGTATTAAAAAGTAATAACTTAACAATGTAGATAAAAAGCATCTGAATTTCAGATGCTTTTTTAAATAAGAGCAATAACATTTATAATTTATACTATGTATGATATTGTTATTATGATGGAGGATGAAACAAAATTTTTTTTATGATATAATTAAAATACAAGATAAATATAGAGGTGGCAATATGTCAAATATACATATATCGCACAATAATAACGATATAATTTTAAAATATATGGCAGAGGCATTTAAAGATACGACTTTAGAATTTTTAGGTATTAAACTTCCCAAAATAAAGTCAGTAATACCAACAGATTTACCAATAATTGATGTAAAAGAAGAGGTTATGGATTTTGTGTTTTTGTTAGAAGATGATTCATTGTTGCACTTAGAATTTCAAACAACTTATAAAAAGGATGATTTAATTAGGTTTAACTTATATGACTTAAGGTTATATAAAAAGGAAAGAAAACCAGTTAGAACTATTGTTATTTATTCAGCAGACATTAATGATGATAATATAATTACAGAATTAAGGATAGGTCCTAACAAACTTTATAAAGTAGAAAAAATTCTAATGAAAAGATTTGATGGAGATAGAACTTTAGAACATTTAAAAAGTGTAATTTTGAGTGAAAAAGAATTGACTGAATTAGACAAGTTAAATTTAATATTTTTACCTTTGATGAAATCAAAAAAAGATAAAAATGAATTAGCGATTACGGCTGTTGAACTTGCTAAAGAAATAAATGATAAAGATTTAAAAATGTTTTGTATATCAGCAATAATAGCTATTTCGGATAAGTTTATAGATAAGGAATATATAAATAAATTGAAGGAGGTGTTTGAAATGACTAAAGTTGGTTATTTATTAAAGCAGGAAGGTATTCAACAAGGTATTCAACAAGGAATAAATGAAGGTATAATAAAAGCAAAAAAACAGGATATAGAAAAATTCTTGAATAAAAAATTTAAAGAAGATTTGCACGAGATAATATTTTTGATAAGTAAAATAAATAATATAGAGGCTTTAGATAAAATATTTGATTTAGCTATAGATTGTATAAACTATGAAGATTTTAAAAATGAGATTATAAAAATACAACGTGAAAATATGTAAAAAAACCCACCCATTATAAAAATGAATTTTTAATGGGTGGGTTTTTTTAGCATTTATATTACTTATACCTTATTATAGGTTGATTCATTTTTTGATAGGGTATAAAATATAATTAACTTGAAAAATTTTCAAATTATTGGGGTGATATCTTGTTTGATAAAATTGTAAATGAAATAAAAAACAACAAAAGGGTTATATATCTTGCACCAACAAGAGAGCTTATAGAATTCGTTAGAGGCGAAATTTTAAAAAGGGCAGGTTGCTTATACAATGTAGATGTTATAACCTTTGATGACTTATCAAGAAGGATTTCTAAAAATCATTTAGGCAGTTCTGAATTAATCACCTATGAGGCTTCCCTTGTACTTGTTGAAGAAATATTAAAGGAGCTTGGAGAAGAAAAGATTAAATACTTTTCTAAAGTCTATGATAAAAAGGGATTTGCAGTAAATGCACTTAATGCAATAAGAAGCATAAAAAGGGAATATGTTGATATAGATGAGTTTAAGGAAATTATAAATTCCATAGGAGATGAAGTATTAAAAAGAAAAACAGAGGATTTAATAACAATATACACAGCATATCAAGAAAAATTAGCCTCATTAAATCTTATGGATATGGATGATATAATAAAGATTGCAATAGAAAATGTAGACAAAACTACATACTTTGAAAATGTATCCTTATTTATAATCGATGGATATATAGATATATTCAAAAGTGAAAAAAAACTACTTGAAAATATAAAAAATAACTTTGCAGAAATTAAGTTTATATATCATCTTCCTTTAAATGTTCCCTATGTATATGATTTTGCAAAGAGAGAAGCCTTAGGATTTGCAAAGGAATTAAAATTTGAAATCAACAATGACGACTTTTTAAATACGAAATATAGATATCTAGCAGAAAGGTTATTTACAGATAGAGAGTTAGATGACAATGTTGATGTAAAAATACTTGATGCTCCCTGCATTGAGGATGAGGTAAGGCAGGTAGCTTCAAACATAAAAGAAATATACAAAGAAAAAGGCATTGAGCTTGATAAAATAGCATTAATAGTTCCAGACAGGGAAGAATACGAGGATACACTGCTTGAAATATTTAATGAATATGGAATACATATATCCTTAAGCGATACTGAACTTCTCTCTAAAATACCATTTATAAAAACTATTATGGCACTACTTAGACTTAAAAATGAAAGATATAACAAAAACCTTTTACAGGATATAGCATCAAGTCCATATCTATCTATTCCTGAAAGAAATGATGTTTTAAGAGTTTTAGATAGATATTTTATAGGTAAAGATACATCTGCTTTCCTTGAAAAACTACCAGAGGAATTTAAGATTAAAAATGAAGATGAAGAGGTACAGAGAGAATACACAGAAAAAATATCAAAATTGAGAGAAAGTTATATTAAATTTGAAAATATGATTGATGACAAACTATCAAAATTCAAGAGGAGTACAAGTTTTGAAGAATATAAAAGGTCAATAGTTGATATTTTAGATGAATTTGGTATAAAAAAGAGAATAGTGTGCCTGTATAACAAAGGCAAAGGTAAAATATCGCAGGATATAATGCTAAGAGACCTAAAGGCGCTGTTTGGCTTTATTGAAATGCTAAACAATCTTGGTGAGGTATATAAACACCAAACTTCAAAAATAGACTATACAGAGTTTTTAAATATATTAGATGAAAATATAACTACTACCACAGTTACTTTAAGCCCTAAAAAGAGCTATGGTGTTAAGGTTTTAACTCCAGATTTAATAAGAGGAACAAGCTATGACTATGTATTTATAATGGGACTAAACGAAGGAAAGTTCCCTAAAGTTTCAAAGGCAACAGGCATATACACAACAAGAGAAAAGGAAATTATCTATAGGCAGGGAGTAAACTTTGGAAGCAGCATATTTGAGATGGAGAAGGAAAAGATAAGGTTTATATTATCAATAGCATCATCCAAGGAAGGACTATTTTTATCCTATAGAACATCTGGTGAGGACGGTTCATACATTTCAAAATCACAATTTTTAGATGAGGTTATATATAAACTTGGACTTCACAAAAATTTTGAGGAAAGAAAAGTTAGAACTATGAGGGACAGGTTTAGCCTAAATAGAATCTACAGCAGAGAAGAGCTGGTTAAAAGATACTGCATAACAAAGGACAGTAGAATAAAATATGATGAATTAGACTATTTGGATTTAGCAATTCAGGTAGAGGAAAAGAGAAATGACATTGAGTTTACAGAGTATGATGGACTTGTTGATATAAATAAAATAAAGGACAGCAATAGAAGGGATGTATTTAGTGCCTCTAAGATTATGTCCTATAACAAGTGTCCATTTAGGTATTTTATAGAGGATGTACTTAACATAAGAAAATGGGAAGATGATGTTTATTCAAATTTAAACTTTGGAAATATATATCACTATGTGCTTGAAAACTATTATAAGGATTATATAGGAAAAGAACTTGAATATAAGGAGAACAAAATAGAAGAACTTATAAAGGAAGCCTTTGAAAATTTTGGTTTGGTTTTAGATGATAATTTTACAGACATTACAAAGCAACAGCTACTTGAAAATATAAAGAATTTTATTAAGATTGATGTGGAATATAAAAATGGAATTAAATTTAGACCATACCTTATAGAAAAGGAGTTTGAATTAGATAACTTAATTGAAGGAATAAAGATAAAGGGAAGAATAGATAGGGTTGATATGGAGTATGATGGAGACAAACCAACAGGAAGATATATAATACAGGACTATAAGATATCTAATGCAAAGGCTTTAGGGGATATGCTAAAGGGAGAGGCTATACAGGTGGTGCTTTACTACTATGTAGTAAACAGAATTTTAGAAGAGGAATTAGAGAAAACTCCAGAATGTCTTGCGTTGGTTTACTATGATATTAATGCTACGGTAGAAAACAATAGTAAAAAAATTAGTGGAATTATAGTTGCAAAGGATAAGGAAGAATTAAAAATACTTAAAACGCATCATCAAACAAGAACTATTGCAAAAGAAAACTTTAATGTCGTTATACCCCATATAACCGACAATTTCATTAAAGACAGCATAGAAAAAATCAAAAAGGCAGTATTTACCCTTCCTAAGATATGTGAAGTACAAAGTGCCTTTAATTATAGCTGTGACTATGAAGATGTGTGTAGATATAACAAACTTAGGCTTTTAAATAAATGTGAGGTGAAAATATGAACATAGAAGAAATAAAGAATGTGTATGGGGTTAATGATGAACAGGCAAGAGCCCTTGATATAAATAAAAACATTGCACTACACGCTGGGGCAGGTTCTGGTAAAACAAGGGTTTTGACAAGAAGGTTTCTGAGGCTTCTTATTGAGGGTGGTGCTGATGTAGATGACATTGTAGCTATAACCTTTACAAAAAAGGCAGCCCTTGAGATGAAGGAGAGGGTTATAGATTTAGTAAATAAGTTTATAGAGCAGGAAAAGGACAGAAAAAAAAGAGACGCTTTAAGAAAAATAAAAGAAGAACTGCCTCTTGCAAATATATCAACCTTCCACAGCTTCTGCGATACGCTTGTAAAGGAAAATTATTATATTGTTGGTATTGAGCCTATGTATAAAATTGTTGAAGAGGTTGATACATTAACTTTACTTAACAGAATAGCCGATGAAGTACTTGATGAGTTTGTAAATAACTCTGAATATAGAGATAAATTTGAAACGGTTGCAGAAGTTTTAGGGGTTGAGTATTTAAGTAAAAAGAAAATAATAGAGGATGTAAAGCATTTATATAAAGAAATAAAGACAAAGGGAGACAGCATAGAGGAGGCAAAAAGATTTACAGAGAATAATATAAAAAGGTTTAACGAACTAACTCCTAAGGAGGAGAAAAAAAGGGGAAGGAAATCTAATAATACAGATGAAGGAGATTTAGAAAAACTCCAAATAATAATCAACCTTGTTATGGACTTGGTGGATTCTGTAGATAAAAAGTATTCAGAAGAAAAGAAAAAGCTGGGAGTATTAGATTTTAATGACCTTGAAAAATATACCCTTCAGATACTTGAAGTGGAGGAAGTTAGAAATAGGATAAAGGAAAGATATAAATACTATCTTGTGGATGAGTTTCAGGATACAAACGATGTTCAACTAAAGATATTAAGCTACCTAACAGAAGAAGAAAATAAAATTAAAGATGGTAAACTATTTGTTGTTGGAGATATAAAGCAGTCTATTTATCTTTTTAGAGGTGCAAATTATAAAGTATTTGAGGATGTCACAGATAAAATTAAAAATTCAGGTGGAGAAAAGCTAAACCTTTCAACAAACTACAGAAGCCACGACAAAATTGTTGATATTATAAATAATATGTTTGAAAATTTAATGGATGCCTATGAACCTTCAAAGGTTTCAAATGGTGTAAAGGGTGAGGCAGGTTTTGATTTTTGTATATTAGAAACGGAAGAGAAAACGAATTTTGATACAAAACAGCTAAAGGAAAGAAGGGTAGAATTAGATGAGCTTAAGGTTTTTTTAGAAAAAGAGGACAAAGATGAAAAGAGGAGAAATGAAGCAGAATACGTTGCAGATAAAATATTAGAATTAAAAGAAAAGGGAATAGAATATAAAGACATTGCAATTTTATTTAGAGGGAGAAGTGGAGTATTGGAATTTGAAAACTCCCTAAAGAAGAGGCAGATACCCTATACAATTCTTGGAGGAATAGGATATTTTGAAAGACAGGAGATTAGGGATTTAATAAACATAGTAAGGTTTATATATAGATATGAGGATAAGCTCTCTCTTCTTGGTATATTAAGAAGCCCCTTTGTGGGACTTTCAGATAATGAGGTATTAGATGTATATAATATAATAAATGAAAATAAATATATAAGCTCAGCACAAAATTATAATGACAAGGTAAAAAGGCTCTTTGAACTTAAGGAAGAGGCTCCTTTATACAGCGTATCAAGTTTCTTAAAGAAGTTAGATAAGGAACTAAAAATAAAGGATATACTTCTTCTTCAGGAGGATGGAGTACAAAAGTATAGGAACTTTGAAAAGTTTTTAGAGATTGCAGAGGAGTTTGATAGAAAGGGAATTTATTCATCAATTGAGTTTGTTGATTATTTAGAAAACCTAATAGAAATATCCCAAAAAGAGGGGCAGGCCTTTTTAGATACAGAAAACAGCAATGCAGTAAAGATAATGACAATACACGCATCAAAGGGACTTGAATTTGAGGCGGTATTTATTCCTTCCCTTGATTATGAAATTGCAAAAAGTAATAAAAAGAAATTTGTTTATGATAAATTTGGCAATGAAAATGCAAGATATGGTATAGTAATAAACCACGATGCAATAAAAAAGGATGGTTTATACAAATACGTAGAAGAAAAACGAAAAGAGGAAGAAAAGAAGGAGGAAATAAGAATATTTTATGTTGGTGTAACAAGGGCAATAAGGTATTTATCCTTAAGTGCAGTTAGAAAAAAAAGAGAAAGTACATTAATTAATTATTTAGTAGATTGCGGAATAAATTTTGAGAGGTATGTTGAAGAAACAAGTACATTTAAGGACTATAAAAAGGAAAAAGAAGAAAATAATTATGAAGAAGATATTTTTGATATTGATAGAGCATTAGAAAATATCAACATAAACATTAACTATATACCAAAATCAATATTCAGTATATCAAGGTATATGCTCTATAAGGACTGCCCAAGAAAATACTTTTTTAGATATATTGCAAAAATAGACGAAGGCCTATTAGATATTGACTTTTTAAATAAAAAAGAAGATGAAGAGGAACAAAATGAAGCAGAAATAGTAAAAAACATAAACGCAGCAGAGATTGGAAGCTTTGTTCACAGCATCCTTGAGGATGTATCAAAGGGTTATAAAGTAGATATTGAAGATAGGATAAATAGAGAGTTATACGAAATTTCAAATGAACAAAAAGAAAAAATAAAAACAATGGTACAAAACTATGAAAAAATAGAAAAGAGCATAAAAATAAATGGAGAAAAGTTATTCTCCCATCAAGAGTTTAACTTTAGAGTACCTCTACCAAATACAGATATTATCTTAATGGGAATAATTGACAGATTAGACATATATCAAATTGGTGATACTAAAAAGGCAGTTGTTATCGACTACAAAACAAACAAGGTTAATAGCGAAGAGGATAAAGAGAGACTAAAAAATCACTATCTTCCTCAATTTATTGCCTATAGATTTGCAGTAGAGAAAATATATGATATAGAAATTGAAAAGATGTATCTATATCTTCTTGATACAGGTGAATATATAGAAATGGATATAAAGAATGAGGAGATACAAAAGGGTATAAAGGATATTGTAGAAGTATTTAACTTTATGGAAACAAACAAGGAATTAAATCATTACGATAGATGTGAAAACTGCTACCTATGTAATTATAAATTTATCTGCGAATAAAATTAACCATATTTTTACCATATTAAAAGATAATTTTAGTAGAATAAAATTAATAAATATTAATGAGGTGGAAATTATGAGATATAGGGTTATTGGCGAAGGCTTACCAGTTGTGATTTTAAATTTAGATAGGGGAGAAACAATAATAACAGAATCTGGTGGTATGTCCTGGATGAGTGATGGAATTGATATGTCAACAAATATGGAGGGTGGACTTTTTAAGGGCCTTGCCCGTGCCTTTGGTGGTGAATCAGTTTTTTTGACAAGATATACAAGCAGAAGAGACAATACAGAAATAGCTTTTTCGTCATCATTTCCCGGGAAAATTGTTCCTTTAAACCTTGCATCAGGGCAGTCAATAATTTGTCAAAAGCACGCATTTTTGTGCGGTGAAAGCTCTATAAATCTTGATGTTATATTCAATAAAAGGCTTGGAGCAGGTTTCTTTGGAGGAGAAGGCTTTATTCTACAAAAAATAACAGGACCGGGTATGTGCTTCCTTGAAATAGATGGAGAGGCAGTTGAATACAACCTTGCCCCAGGTGAAATCCTAAAGGTTGATACAGGCCACGTTGCAGCCTTTGAACCATCCGTTAGCTATGATATTGTAACAGTAAAGGGCTTTAAAAATGTATTCTTTGGAGGAGAAGGACTATTCCTAACAGAATTAAGAGGCCCAGGCAAGGTTATATTACAATCACTACCAATTCAAAACCTTGCAAGAGAGATAATACCTTATATACCTGTTAAGCATAATGATTAATTTCTAAAAAATTTACACAATTTCAAAGGGGATTATATTATAATAGTAGGATAAGGCAAATATTACCGCCTTATTTTACTATTTATTTTTTAGAGGGGGAACAATAATGCTTTCTAAGGAAGATTACCAAAAGATAGTAAATAGATTAATGTATATATTGGGTAAAAATATAAATATAATGGATATAAATGGAATAATAATTGCATCGGGTGATGAAGGAAGAATTGGAACCCTTCACGAAGGTGCGAGGGAGGCTGCAACTTTTAAAAAGGAAGTAATAATATGCGATGATAATAAACATTTATATAAAGGAAGCAAAAAAGGAATAAATATCCCCATATTTAATAATGATGAGGTTATCGGTGTTGTTGGAATTACAGGAGAACCTAATGAGGTATTAGGCTTTGGTAAGATTATAAAAGAGCTTGTGGAGCTTATGGTTCAAGAATATGAAAACAACAAATTTCAAACCTTTCAATCAAGAGCCATCGAAAACTTCACAAAGGAACTTTTTAAAAAGCAGGCCTTTGAGAAGGAGGAGCTTTCTGTTTTAAAGCATAGAGCAGAAATTGTAGGTTTTAATTTAAAAACAAAAAGATACATTATTGTACTTGATATAATAACCTTTAATAGTTATATTAACGCAAATTCCCTTAATGAATTTGATGTACAACAAATTAAGCAGAGCATTATAGACGACATTAAATTAAAACTTTCTAAAAAAGATATAATTTACAACATTTCAGAGGATAGGTTTGTTATAATAACTCAAAATGAAAACCCCTTAGATTTAAGTAGAGGTATTCAAAAGGAAATATATAATAAATACAAACTTAAGTTTAATATCGGAATAGGGAAGGAATGTCAAGATGTAGAGGATTATTATATATCCTTTACTATAGCCAATAAGCTTATTAAAATAGGAAGAATATTAAATGAGGAAATATTATACTATAAGGACTCTTTACTTTATCTAATGTTAGATGACGTTCCTGAATATATAAAAAAGCTGTACATAAATGAACTTAAGACGAACTGTTTTGATTTAAATAAAAATGTAGAACTTCTGACTACTTTAAAGGTTTACTTTGAAACAGGTATGAATATAAAGGAAACGGCAGCAAGGCTTTATGTACATACAAATACAATAAAATATAGACTTGATAAAATAGAAAAAATGTGCAATGTAAATATAAAGGACCCCTTTGAATGTATGAAAATATATTTTTATATTGCTTTAAAACAAATATCCAGCTCATAGGGATATTTGTTTTTTTGGTACAAAAAATAAATTCTAAATCCTTAAAAAATTATATAATTTTTACATTTTATAGTCTTATAAAGAGTAATAGAATTAATATAGGTGGTGGTTATATGAGGGTATTAATTGCTCCAGACAAATTTAAGGGAAGTCTTTCAGCAATGGAAGTATGTAAAAATATAGAGATAGGAATAAAAAAGGTTTTTAATGATATAGATATAGAAAATGTCCCAATGGCAGATGGAGGAGAGGGGACTGTTGAATCATTAGTAGATGCCACAGGGGGAAATATAATAAAAACTATTGTAAGAGATCCTATTTATAGGCAAATACTCAGCTTTTATGGGATATTAGGTGATGGCAAGACAGCAGTTATAGAAATGGCCGCAGCATCGGGACTTTATCTTTTGAAGGAATATGAAAGAAATCCTCTTTTTACAACAACCTATGGAACAGGCCAACTGATTTTAGATGCCTTAGATAAGGGATGTAGAAAATTTATAATTGGCATTGGAGGAAGTGCTACAAACGATGCAGGTGCTGGTATGGCAATGGCACTTGGAGTAAAATTTTTCGACTCTCTTGGGAATGAAGTAGGATTTGGCGGAGGAGAGCTTGGGAAGGTATGTTATATAGATACAACTAAAATAGATAAAAGGATATATGAAAGTGAATTTATTGTTGCTTGTGATGTAAAAAATCCTCTGATTGGTGAAAATGGTGCCAGCAGAGTATATGGGCCTCAAAAGGGAGCATCTGAGGAAGTAGTTGAAATACTTGAAAAAAATTTGAGCCATTTTGGAATGCTACTTGAAAATACATTTAATAAAGAGATAATAAACTACCCTGGTGCAGGGGCAGCGGGTGGGCTTGGTGCAGGACTTCTTGCCTTTTTAAATGCAAAATTAAAGAGCGGTGTAGATATAGTTATGGATGTTTTAAATCTTGAAGAAAAGGTAAAGGGAGCAGATATTGTTGTATCTGGAGAAGGCAAGGTAGATGCCCAAACAGCCTATGGCAAAACGATATATGGTGTAGCAAAGCTCTGCAAAAAGTATAACAAACCTTTAATTGTTATTGCAGGAGCGGTTGAGGATGTTGATGCACTTTATGATATGGGGGTTACAAGTGTATTTTCCATTTTAGACAAGCCGATGGCATTAGATTATGCTGTGAAGGAGGCAGCAGTATTAATTCAAAATATTTCAGAGAGGGTATTTAGGTGTATAAAAGCCTTTAAGGCTTAAAATATAAGGAGGGGGATTTATGTCAGGTCCATATTTAGTATTTGTTCTTTTACTTGCCATTGTTTTTATAGTAGTTACAACATCAAAATTTAAACTTAATCCATTTTTAGCTCTTATATTTGCTTCTTATTTACTTGCCTTTGCTGCAAAACTACCCTACGATAAAATCACAACAATAATTACACAGGGGTTTGGAAATACCTTAACAAATATAGGTATAGTGATTATAGCTGGTGTAATAATTGGAACAATACTTGAAAAATCAGGTGCGGCAATTAAAATGGCAGAGACGGTTATAAAACTTGTTGGTGAAAAGAGGCCAACTTTAGCAATGAGTATAATAGGTTATATTGTTTCGATTCCTGTATTTTGTGATAGTGGTTTTGTAATTTTAACACCACTAAACAAGGCACTTGCTAAAAAGACAAAGACCTCAATGGTTGCTATGTCAATTGCACTTTCAACAGGTTTGTATGCAACACACGTTTTGGTTCCACCAACACCAGGGCCAATCGCAGCAGCTTCAAATTTAGAGCTAAATAATATTCTTCTTGTGATTGTTTTTGGTCTTATTCTTTCTATTCCTGCACTAATTGTAGGTAATGTTTATGCAAATAAGGTTGCATCAAAATATAGTTCAAATATTACAGATGATGTTAGCTATGAAGAGGTTATGAAAAACTATGGCAAGCTCCCAAGTGCTTGGAAATCCTTTGCACCAATA
Source organism: Caloramator sp. (assembly GCF_020054765.1). Taxonomy (NCBI): domain Bacteria; kingdom Bacillati; phylum Bacillota; class Clostridia; order Eubacteriales; family Clostridiaceae; genus Caloramator; species Caloramator sp. The sequence goes on from NZ_JAIHAO010000003.1 coordinate 76,115, forward strand.
GTTGTTCCAATAATTTTAATGGCATTAGGTTCAATAGCAAAATTTCCAGGAAATCCATTTGGAAAAGGATTAATATTTAAACTATTTGTTTTCCTTGGAACTCCAGTTAATGCACTATTAATTGGTATGTTCTTTGCCTTCTTATTAATACCAAATGTAGATAAGGAAACAAAGAACAAATGGATACAGGAGGCTATGAAGGATTCAGCAATGATTTTAATAATAACAGCTACAGGTGGCTCACTTGGAAATGTTATAAAGGAGATAAAGGTAGGCGAATATTTAGGACAAACATTAGCAGGCCTAAACATAGGTATAATCCTACCATTTATAATTGCTGCGGCAATAAAGACAGCACAGGGTTCATCAACAGTTTCACTATTAACAACATCAGCACTTATGCTTCCACTACTTCCAACACTCGGATTTACTTCTGAAGTTGCAAGAGTTCTTGTGGTTATGGCAATAGGAGCAGGTGCGATGACTGTAAGCCACGCAAACGACAGCTACTTCTGGGTAGTATCTCAATTTGGTGGAATGGATGTAAAAACAGCCTACAAGACACAAACAGTTGCAACTCTACTTATGGGTATAGTAACAATAATATCAATTTATATTGCATCATTAATATTGTTGTAATGGATAGGCAGCCGCAAGGCTGCTTATAGTTTTTGTATATGTGAATAATACATCATAAATTAACATTTTATATATATATTAGGCTATTCTAAGTTAATTAACTTGAAATTGTTAAAATTTATTAAATCACAATAAAATATAATTTTTATATATTTTATCTATTTAAATAAATATAAAAATTTTGTAAAATACAAGTAAAAGTATTTTTATATTTTTAAAATGTATATTTATAATTTCATCTGTAAAAATATTTGATTTAAAGGATGATATAAATATGAAAAGAGAGTTTTATAGATATTTTTTGAATTATATTATTGAAAATAAAGATTTATACAATGATAAAGAGATTAATGTATATAAGATTATACAAAAAGTAAATTATTTCTCAACTCAATATAAAAGCAGTTTAGAAGGTTTAATATTTAATTCTTTTGATGAAGAATATGATTATATTAATAATTTGATTAATGAAATTAATTATAATATTAAAGAATATAATAACTCTAAAAATCCAAATAGTTATATTGATGAAGAATTACAATTTTATATTGATAGTTATAATAAAGGATTAATTATAAGTAATGACTTAATCAAAAATGTATACTGGGAATCTATGTATAAAAATTTTAATGAAATAATGAAAGAAAAAGGTTATATATATATGGTGGAATTATTTACTTTTGACTTTAATATTTTATATAAATATAAAGGGTTTAATTATAAAATCATTGAGCATATTAAAGAAACATTTAAAGTGTGGTGTAGCTGTAATTTTAAAAATAATAATAGTAAAAATAATCAAATTAGTTATGAAAAACAAGAAAATGCTATACATGATGTAATTAATGAATTTTTTATTTAATAAATAAGGGGGATTAAAATGTCATTCATAAATGAAAATTTTAAAATTTATTATAGTACAGATAATGATGATATAGTAAAAGATTTTTATTATAAAGCATTATCAAAAGCAGTTTTATACAGAAGAGCAACTGGTTTCTTTTCAAGTTCTTCTTTAATACTAATTTCAAAAGGAATAGAAGCTTTATTATCTAATGAAGGGAAAATGGAATTATTAGTATCACCAAATTTATCTCAAGAAGATATTGAAGCAATAAAAAATGGATATGAAAATAGAAAGAATATTATATATTCAAATTTATTAAGAAATTTTGATTTTGAAAATATTCAATTTAAGGATCAATATAATTTTTTAGCTTGGTTAATATATGAAAATAGATTAGATATTAAAATTGTTGTTAGAAAGGATTTCTTAAATTATGGGATTTTTCATGATAAATTTGGATTAATTTATGATAAATTTAATAATAAAATTGGTTTTCATGGTTCAATGAATGAAAGTGAAACTGCTATGTTAGATAACTATGAATCTATTAATGCGTTTTTTTCTTGGGAAGATAGAGATTTAGAAAGAATTAATCATCTTGAAGTTAAATTTAACAATATATGGAATAACAAAAATAATAATTGGGAAACATTTGAGTTCCCTGAAGCATTAAAGGAAAGGATTTTAAAATTCAGGACTAATACCAAGCCAATAATTTATATTGAAAATAATTATTCGGATGAAGTAATAAAGGAAGTAAAAATACCTGATTATATAGTTTTGAGAGATTATCAAAAAGAAGCTATAAAAAATTGGATTAAGAATGAAGGTAAGGGCATATTTGAAATGGCAACTGGTACTGGAAAAACTATAACAGCTATAAGTGCAATGGTCAAGCTAATAGAACAATACAATAAAAATAAAATTCCCTGTGGAATATTAATAATTGTTCCATATAAAGTATTACTTGAACAATGGGATGAAGTTTTAAATAAGTTTAATATTACAGCAATTAAATGCTATGAATCAAAAAGTAAATGGTATAATGAATTACAATATAAAATAGAAATGTTTAATTCAAATTATATGAATAATTTATTTATTATAACAACTAATTCTACATTTAGAGAAGAAGTATTTCAAAATTTATTTAAACGCATAAATAAAGATTTTATATTATGTATAGATGAAATGCACCATTGTGCAACTGATGCAATGTTAAGCTTATTACCAAACTTTAAATTTAAATTAGGATTATCTGCTACATTAAATAGTTTTTATAATGAAAATAACATAAAAAGGTTAATTGATTATTTTGAAAATGGAATTATATTTCAATTTCCTTTACAAAAGGCAATAAAAGATGGATATTTAACACCTTATTATTATTATCCTATTTTTGTAGATTTAACTGATGACGAAAAAGAAGAATACTTTCAATTAACTAAAAAAATTGGTAAAATTGTAAACTTAAATAAAGAAGAACAAGATTGTCAACAGTTAGAGGCTTTATTAATAAAAAGAGCTAAAATATTAACGTCAGCAGAAAACAAATTAAAAAAATTAGAAGATATGAAAGATATAATTAAAGATACTTATTTTAATATTTTTTATTGTGGTGATAAAATTAATAATGATGAAAAATTTATAGAAAAAGTAAATAGAATATTAAGATTTAAAATTGGTATTAAAACACATACATTTACAGCTGAAGAGAATTTAAAAGAAAGAAATAGAATTTTAAATGACTTTGCATCAGGAGATTTACAAGCCTTAACGGCTATTAGGTGTTTAGATGAGGGGGTAGATATACCGCAACTAAGAAGAGCATTTATTTTATCAAGTAGTTCAAATCCAAAGGAATTTATCCAAAGAAGAGGACGTGTTTTAAGAAAGTTTGAAGGTAAGGAGTATGCTGAAATCTATGACTTTTTTGTTGTACCAACTTTAGATAAAGAACAAATAAAAAAAATGGATATTGAGTTAATAAGGATAGAACAAAAAATTATAGAAAAAGAATTTAAAAGATTTGAGGAGTTTGCTGAATTGGCAATTAATAATTTAGAGGCTTACAATAAAATTTTACAAGTTTGGAATATGTATAGTTTAATAATCTAACATAGGGAGGGACAATTATGAATGAAAAAGAAGCAATAGCAAATATATTAAAAAAATATGATACTGAAGTAATTAATGTGTATAAAAAAATAACTGTTTTGGTAAAAGAAGAAAAAATAAGGTAAAGAGAAATGAAGTTAGAGAAAAAATTAAGGAGTTAATTGAGGGAGTGGTAAAAGATGAAAATTAAAAAGGTTGTGTTAAATAACTTTTTTAGGTATTACGGTAGACAAGAAATATTATTTTCTGTTGATGACGATAAAAATGTAACAATTTTAAGAGGAGAAAATGGAACAGGTAAAACTACATTATTAAATGCTTTTTATTGGGGATTTTATGGTGATGTTATATTTCCATTAACTATAGATAATATGTTAAATTATAGAAAATCAAAAGAACTTAAAGAAGGAGAATTAGCTGAAGCTTTAGTTGAAATAGAGTTTGAGGATAAAAATGTTCTATATACTATAATAAGAAAACAAAATTTTATTAAAAAGAATGGACAATTAATAAAAACTGGTCAACCATATTTAAACATAACATATACAAATGATAAAGGTAACGAAACTAAGATTGAATATGCTGAAAGATTTTTCGAAGATATTATACCAAAACAATTAAGAGGATTTTTCTTTTTTGATGGAGAAAGAATAAATAGATTAGCCCAAATTGATGGGAAAGAGGAAATAAAGAAAGCAATATTAGATATTTTAGGCTTAACAGTTTTAGATTTAATTAATAACGATTTAGAAAAACTAAATCAAGAGTTATCACGAGAAAAAAATAAGTATTTAAACAAAGATGAAGAAGAAATTAACAATTTATATTTAAGTAAATTAGATGAAAAAGAAAAGTTGAATAAAGATTTAGAAGATTTAAAGCAAAATGAAAATCAAATAAAAGAGAATTTGAAACAAATTGATGTATTTTTACAGCAACATAACTCAGATGTAATTAAAAATAAACAAAATGAGAGGAAAACATTAGAAACTGAAGTAAAAAAACATGAAGAATCGTTAGAGTCTAATAAGAAAAATTTGATAAATTTAATATCTAAAGAATTTAAATTATATATTATATCAAATTATGTTAATAAAATAGAATCTTTATTAGAAGAAAAAAGAAAAAAAGGAGAATTACCATCGGATATCAAAAAACAATTTGTTAAGGATTTATTGGAACGAAAAAGATGTATTTGTGGTAGACCTCTCATTGAAGGTAGTGAAGAATATGATATTGTTTATAATTTGATGAAAGTAGCAGGACAAACTGAATTAGATAGTGCATATATCAAGTTAACTGCTTTTATAAATGAAATAAAAGAAAAAAAAGCTAATAATGAATTTTATAATAAATTTTATAAATTAATTGAAGAAGAAATGAACTTAAAAGAATTAATAGAGCAAAAGAAAAATAAAATTAAAAATATTAGTGAAGAGTTAAAAAAATCACCTGAAGAGCAAATAAAAACATATGAAAATTTGAGAGAAAAATATTTAAGTGTATTATCAGAAATTAATAGAAAAATTGGACAAATACAACTCATGCTTGAAGACACAGAAAAAGAAATAAAGAAATTAGATAATAAACTAAAAGAAATAAAATTAGAAAGTAAACAAGCACGAAAAATAGAAAGACAAAGAGAAGTAGTACAGAAGATAGGACAATTAAATAAGGAAATTCAAGAATTATTTATTTTAACTACAAGACAAAATTTAGATAAAAAAATAAAAGAAGTGTTTGCACAAATGACACGTAAGGATTATAGGAAACCTATTCTTACAGAAAATTTTGAATTAAAAATTGTTAGTGAATTAAAGAATAATAATGAATCAGAAGTTCTTTCTACAGGTGAAGGACAGGTGGCTAGTTTAGCATTTATTGGGGCGTTAATATCTTATTCAAAGGAAAAAATGAATAGTAGTATAATTTCAGATTTTGCAGGTGGTGATTTTCCTATTGTTATGGATTCACCTTTTGGATACTTAGACTATGTTCATACAGCAAATGTTGCAGCAAATATTGGCAAACTTGCATCACAAGTAATAATCATAGTATCTGATAAACAATGGAGCAAAGAGGTAGAAGAAAATATTATAGATCAAGTAGGAAAAATGTATAAAATGATTGATGAAGTTTCAAAAGATCAATCAGAAGGCGAATATACGATAATAAGGGAGATGAAAATATGAAAAATTCTTTAAACAAATCCGAAGAATTTGAAAAATATTTCCAATTATTAGCAAATAGACCGGATAGTATTTTTTCAACAATGAAAGATTTATATATAATTTCAGCAATAATTGGATTTATGAAAGGTTATAAAAAGCCATTTGCGAAAACTGCGGGAGAACCTATAAAATTGCAATATTTTGATCAGAATGATAAAAATATTATGGATATCATAGCATTAAGTGAAAATATGGATTTAAGTATATTAACAAAAGAAAGAGAAGAAGAAAAATATATTCTAATAGAAGAATATGCAAATGGAGGTATGGAAATAATTGTGAATAATTATTTTAATAATCCATTACCAAATATTGAAGATTTAAAAAAGATAATTATTACTTTTAGAGATGAAGAAGATTTTACAATTAAAAAAGATTTATCAACATTGTTAGATGATGCATTAAATGATTTATGATTGTTATCATATAAAATTAGCATTTTTGCTAAGGGGGATTTATGGAAGGTTGGAAATTAAAAGAAGGGAAATTAAAAAAGGAAGTAGTAACAGAAGAAAATTTATGGGCAATTTTTAATAATGTTTTTTCAACTAAATCAGTTAAAAGAACTACTTATAAATTATTTTTTTAAAAATCAATTATTGAATGTTATATAGATAGCGAAGAAAATCATATAACATATGATGTAATTTTTTAAAGTTCACTGAATATTATTGGGATATTTTTAAAAATTTTGGTTTGATTAATTGTGATAAAGGGGTAAGAGATGGGAAAACTAAGGTTGAAAAAATATTCGAAGAATATATTTATGAAGATAAAAATTTAGCAGAATTAAATTTTCACCAAATACCAGACAAATTAAAGAATGAAATTATTAGTAAAGTTAAGAATGAATGTAAAAAATATGTTATTGGAGCTCTTTATGGTGATACCAATGGTTATTTATATGAATTTTTTAATGCAAGTGAATATATTAATCTTAGTGATGAAGCGGCAAAATTTATTAAAAAAAATAATTCAATAATATTAGGACTAATAAAGAGTGAATTGATTAAATTCTATAACAATGTGTTAGATAATATTTTATAAATATAGTTATATATAAATTATAAATGTCAAAAAATTAAGTACTTTAAAAATCATAGTAAGGAAATAAAGCCTTACTATGATTTTTTATTATGTTCGACAAGTATATTTTTATGTATTTTATGAGACTAAATAAAAAGAAGCTCTAAATATAAAAATCTTAAGACTCTTTTTTAAAAAGATTATTAAATGTTTAAATTAATATATCTTATCTACCGAACAAAAATTTGTTGAACGTTGTAGTTTTCTTATTACGAATTTGATTAATAATACAAATTAGGCTCATATAATATTACTTAATAATTAGTAATATTTCCTGAGATGTAAGTGGTAAAAATAAAAAAATTATATCAAATACTAAATCTGTATGGAATCTAAAAGCAATAGAAATTGAACATATATATCCTCAGACTCCACAAGATCAAGATATAGATAACAATTTGGAACAAGTAAAAAATAATTTACCAAATTTAAGTTTTTGGTGACCAAATGACAATAAAAATGCAAGTAATAATATATTTAGTGTAAAAAAGAATCAATATAATAACTCAAATATAAAACTTAATAGACAATTATGTAATTATTCAAATTGGACTATAAAGGAATATGAAGAAAGAAAAGAACTTTTATTATCTTGGGCAGATAAGTTATTTAGAGTGCACGAAGATAATAAATAATTTAGAGTATTAAAGATTAATATGGTCTTGCTTAATTTTAAAAGAGCAAGACCATATTTTATGGAGTTTAAATTTTTTCTATAAATGTATTTATTTCATCCAAATTATTATATTTATTCAAACTTATTCTAACAAAATTACTTGCATACTCTCCTAATCCTATTGCTTCAAGTACATAAGATGGTTCACCAAAACTGCAGGCAGAACCAGATGAAATAGCTACTTCATTGCATATGTTTCTAATTAACATTTCATTAATTTTATTTGGAATTATAACAGGTACAACACCAGGTATGTGTTCATCAGGGTGACCTACAAATTTAATATCTTTAATTTTTTCTTTTAATGCTTTTCTAAGTTCAATTTCCAATTCTTTTATTTTATTAATATAATTATTCATATCTCTAAGTGCTATTTCAGCAGCCTTTCCAAATCCAACTATATTATGAACTGATAAAGTACCTGCTCTATATCCATATTCTTGTTCTCCACCATGTATTAGTGATGTTATATCAGGAAGAGAATACTTACCTTTTCTTATATAGCATGCACCAATACCTTTTGGTCCATATATTTTATGTGCAGAAAATGAAAGAAAATCTACTGGAACTTCTTTAACGTTAATATCTATTTTCCCAAGTACTTGTGTAGCATCTGAATGGAATAAAACTCCTTTTTCTTTACATAAACAGGATAGAGATTTTATATCATTTAAACTACCTATTTCATTATTTCCCCACATAATAGAAACTAATATTGTAGAGTTATTAATAGAGTTCTTAAGATTGTCAACTGTAACTTGTCCATATTCATTTACGTCTAAAAAAGTTACAGAATAGCCCCTATCTATTTTTGAAGATTCTTGATTAAACCTTTTTTTCTTTTGTTTATTCATATAAATTTCTCCATTGAGAAATTTACAAGCTTGAAGTACCGATTTATGTTCAACTTTTGACGTAATTATATGATTACCTTTATTTTCTATAAACTTTTTATAATCAGCTATTCCTTTTATTATAAAGTTATTACTTTCAGATGCACAGCTTGTAAATATTATTTCGTCAGGTGAAGCATTAATTAATTTAGCTAATTTTTCTCTTGCTTCTTCTACCGCCTTTTTTGAATTTTCGGCTTTAGTATAATATTTACTTGATGGATTTCCATATTCTTCTTTTAAATATGGGAGCATTGCATCTAAAACTTCAGGATCAACTGGTGTTGTTGCATTATTATCAAAATATATCATATAGCATTACCACCTTTTATGCATAAGTTTATAAATCTTTCAAGGTTAGTAGCATAATTGTATTTTGCAATCAGCATTTCAGCCCCTCTATCTATATGTCTTTTTAAATGATCAGGGCAATATTCATCATCGGTTAGATGTCTTCCAGCGTGTTGTTCTAAAAGGCATTTATATATGGCGTTGTATTTACCTGTTATTGTTTGAATATTTAGCTCTAACCCCTTAGATTGATCTAAAGGATAGTTTTCAATGTTTTCTTTATTTGTTAAAGAAAGTGCAATTGCAATTTTAGCAAGAGCGAATGGTTTTAAATTTGACCTTGCCCCTAATTCTAAAAAAATGTCTTCTGTTTTTTTAGATGTTACTAATCTAAATCCCATATTTTACACCTCGAAAAAATACTTATCTTTATGAATAATTGTTCTGTGTTCTTTTGTATTAAATTCTAACAAATACTTTTGTGATATATAGTTTTCTATTTTTTTATAAGAATCTTTATCAATTTCTTTATTTGTAGATAGAATGATTACTTGATTGCTTATATTAGGTAGATATTCTGTAGTAATATTATTTCTATGAGTTTCATCTATTCTTGCATATGGTGTATCTATTATAAACGGTATTTTGATATTTGATGTTTTAATAAGTGCCCAATATAAACATAAAATATAAATTTGTCTTTCACCATTTGATAGCGTAGTTACATCTATTCGTGTTCTTAAAATTAAAAATGAGTTTTGATTAATTTCATTGAGTCTTGAAATTAACTCATCATAATTTGATACATTAAGGTTAAAATATAAGTCTTGTATAAATTTATTTCCATATTTTTTAGATAGTTCATCAAAACCTATGTTGTTTATTATATTTTTTATTTCAAAAAGATTATACATTTTTGAAGTGTATAAGTTTATTGTAAAGTCTTGCAATATTTCAATATCTGTAATAAAACCTTTTTTTCTGAGTAATTTTTCAAAAATGTACATAAAGTTCTGTTCCATTTGTTTAATTTTATTAATTATAACTTCATTAGTTAAATCATTTAGCATATTTAATATTCTAATTGAAATATCTTTAATATTGTTTTCTTTTAATATATCTAAGTATTGCGAATATAATTTATCTTTAAGTATTATTTGTTTTTCAATTTCAGTTTCAATATTTGATAATTTATCTTCTAAATTATTTAATTGGGATAAAACTTCAGCCTTTTGATTATTTAGTTCTGTAATATTATTAATAAAATTTGATAGTAAATTGTCATCTTGATTATTTAAAATTTGCTTGTAGTTGGATATTTTATCTGATATTTCGTTTAATTCGTTATATAATGAATTAATATAATTAGCATCAAGGTTTAAAACATTATTAATTGTTTCAAGAACATTGCTTTTATCATCTAATGATAACAAGTGTAACATATTGAAGTCTTTGCTAAAATTAAAAATATTGCCAAGTAAGTTTTCAGCAAAAGTTATAGCAATTTCATCAACGTTTTCCAGATTTATATTAGATAGTTTAAATGTATTTATTAATGTTTGGGTGTTTAATTTTTCTTTTAGCTTTAAATAAGCATTGTATTCATCTTCGAAGTATATTTGTTGTTTTAATTGGATAATATTATCTTTTAATATTAAAAATGGTAAAGTGTCATTGCAAAAATCCTTTATTAGTTGATTTATTTCATCACGTCTTTTTTCTAAATAAGTTATTTCTGATAATATTTTTTCACGTTCATCTGATAGTAAACCACCAGATGTTCTAAATTCCTTTTGTATTAGATCTAATTTTATATCTATTTGTTCTATTTGTTGTTTTTTATATTCTATTTCATCTTTTAAATCATCTCTATCTTTTATTAGTTTATCTAAATTACTTGATACTTTATCAAATTCATTGTATTTCTCTTTAGCAATGTCAATATTTGAACTAATTTCTTTTGTATTTAGAATTAAATGTTTTTTTAGGAGTTCAAAATTATTTAAATTACAAAGGGTTAACAATGCTTGTCTTATATGAATATTATAGTTTTTAGATGTAAAGAAATCAGATATATTTTCACCATCAAAGAAAATAAAATTAAAAATTTCTGGTGGTATTCTTGTCATTAAGTAATTGAAGAAGTATTCCGTTTCCTCTTCATTAAGTAATACATTATTTTTTATAATGTTTAAATGTTCACTAAGTTTATTTTTATAGATTATCCATTTTCTATTAATTATACAATTTGATTTTTCCGTACCTTCCTCAATAGTTATGTGAAGTTCTATATATGCCTCTATTGTGTTTTCTTTATATGCATTATTATTTATATTTGATTTTATTTTACTAATATAAGAAGAATGAAAGCCTTGATAATTATAAGCTAAAGGACCATATAAACAAATTTTAATGGATTCAAATAGAGTAGATTTTCCAGCACCGTTTTCTCCACCAATTAAAATAATATTTTTAGGTTTGTTTACGTATAAATCAAACTCGTTTATACCTTCATAGGATCTAAAATTTTTTAAGATTACTTTTTTAATAACTATCATATTCTATCTCCTCGTCCAAATCTTGATGTAACCACTTTTGGTTTAATATTTTTCTAATGACAGTTTTATATTGATTTTTATTTGAATAATGTTTAAATTTTTCTGTTTGAATTAATAATGTTTTAATAAGCTTTTCTGGAATATCATAATTATTTGCGTATTTATATATATAATCTATAACATCATCACCATATAATGGACTTTTAAAATCATGCCAAGGTAATTTAGTTTCCATTACTTCTTTATACAAATTTATTAAAATTGATCTTGTTAAATCTTCTTCTTCATCCCATATTTTATCTATTTCTTTTAATTCATCAATTGTTATTAATTCATAACCTACTTCTTTCTGAGTTTCTAATAACTTTCTCAATATTTCTTGGCGAGCTTTAAATGTAAAGGGACCAAATCCAGTTTCGCCTGTTTTGGTTTTGTATACTGTACCATCACGTCTATGCTTTTCTCTATATTCAGGATTATCTCTTATATTTAAAATCCATTCCCTGAATTCTGCAAGTGGTATTAACCATTCTTCTCCGTTTTTAATAAAACCATTTAAAGATTTATCCTCTTGAACAACTGTACAAATCCAACAACCAAAACGTGTTTGACCACAGGATGGAATTTCTATATTTTTGTCACTTTGTCTTGTTGTTAAAACAAACGGACATTCTCCTCCATCAGAATCAGAATAGAGTTTAAATAATTCAGAGTTATCAGTTCCCCAAGGTGTCTTTTTATAATAATTCAACAAAATATTCCAAACATCATCAGTAGTTAAATCTTCAATAGGATTATATACATATGCACCATTTATAGTTTCGTGAGGTGTTAGTAAATATCCATCAATTTTACGTGCTTCTATTCTTTGTCTACGTGCTTCACTTTCAGCTTTACGAACACCAAGTAAAATTACAACTTCACCACTTTTTTCAATTGTTTCTAAAATAAAATCATTAGATGGTTGTATTTTAAGTCTTTCTGTACACCATCTAAATTTTTTAGATTTTGGTGTAGGGAAACCTCTACCTATAACATTAACCCAAAATGTATTGTTAATTCTTGGTTGAACAAGATGAGCTGATAAATTAATATCATTGCTTTTAGCGGATGAATTTATTAGATTAATATTCTTTTTAAGGTATTCTAAAATAATTGGATTTTCAACAAGTGTATCAGATGAAACAACATAAACATTTTTATGACGTTGTTCTTTTGGTAGACTTAGTAACATATTAAAAACAAGTAGTAGGACAGTTGTTGAATCTTTTCCACCACTATATCCTAAAATCCAAGGTCTATTATCATTAAGATAAACTCTTTTCAATTCATCAAGAATAACATCTATTGAATTGTTATCTAAAAAATTATTTGACAATATAATCGCCTCACTTATCTTTTAATATTATTTTTACATTTTTTATATTGATGTTATAGTCTGAAGGAATTTCAAGTATGAGTTCTCTTGTTTGTTTATTGTTTCCAAATATAAGATAATCTGTAGTTACATTAAATTCGATAGCCAACTTTTTTATAATATCCATATTGGGATTTTGGGTTTTACCGTTTTCTATTAAACTTAGTGCTTGTGCTGATATACCAATTCTACTTGCAAGTGCCTGAAGGCTCCAATATTGTTTATTTTCAGACTGCCTTTTTGTTCTTAAATCTTTAACTCTTTGGCCAAAACTCTCACACATATATACACCCCACCACATTAATTATAGTTGTCTAATTAAATTATTTCAATAAACCAAATTAAGTAAACTTGTAATTAAAAAATTTTTTATAACAAGTATATTTTTTTATATTATACATAATATAAAGATAAATTTAAATAATAAACAAAAAATAAAATTAACTTTAAGGAGTGATATGATGAATGAAAGTATAGAAAATAAAATTAAGAATATATATAATGATGTAAATGAAAATATAACAGTAAGAGATACTGAAAAATATAAAATAAGAATGAATAAACTTATAGTTATGCAGCGTATGCCTCTTGAATTAAAAATTGATAAAACCATCAAAGTAATTGAGGATGCCATATATGAATGTGGAAAAGATTTTATTTACATTTCTTATTCCGGAGGGAAAGATTCAACAGTTTTATCTCATATAATTAGAACTAAATATCCTAATATACTACATATATTTTCTAATACAACCAATGAATATCCTGAAACAATTGAACATATAGAATGGGAGAAGAAGTTTAATAATATGAATTTAATTACTGTTCTTCCTTATAACAAAAAAGGAGAATGTATGAATTTTAAGAAGGTTGTTGAAAAGTATGGTTATCCTATGTTTTCGAAAGAAGTAGCTTGTGCAATAAGGACATATAGAAGAGCAAAATCGGAAATTACTCGAAAAAATGCTTATGAGTATATAGAAAGAAATTTTAAAAAATACATTGATTATATAAATTATAATATTTCTGATAAGTGTTGTGATGTACTCAAAAAAAGGCCTATAAAATCTGTTGAAAAAAAGCTTGGACTAAAAGGAGTTTTTATTGGTACATTAGCAAAAGAGAGCAGAAGAAGGACTAATGATTGGATTAAATATGGATGTAATTTTGTAAGTAAAGAAACATTAATTAGTAAACCACTTAGTATTTGGACTGAGGATGATATATATGAATATATAGAGAGAAAAAATATTAAAATTTCAAATTTGTATAGTATGGGATATACGAGAAATGGATGTATGTATTGTGGATTCGGTGTTCATTTAGAGACTGAAAATAATAGATTTCAAAAATTAAAAGAAACTCATCCAAAGGCATACAATTATTTAATTGATAATTTTAAAGACATTCTAAATGAATGTGGGATAATATATTAAATATTTATATCTATCATTTAATTTATATATAGTCTTGAAATTACTTAATAAAAATACGCAATAAGAAATCTGGTTTAGCGTTATTTTGAGAAAAATATAGTTTAAAGGGGACTGTCTTTGATGGTCCCCTTTGTGTCATATATTGTCAATAAATTACCTTTGCGTAACAATTTTCAAAGTGATAAGATTAATTATAGTATGATATATGTATTATTGTATTTATTTGTAAAAAGACTAAAGTAAAAGGGGATGATTAGATGGGATTTAGTTTTTTAGCAACTTCAGACCTACATATTGGTATGAAGTTCAAAAACTATATTGATAATGTAAGTAGAGAACTTCAGGAGGCAAGGTTTAGAGCATTAGAAAATATGGTTAACATAGCAAATGAAAGAGGTTGCAGCCTATTTTTAATTGCAGGGGACCTTTTTGAAAGTGCAGCAGATACAAATAGAAAATACATAGACGAAATCATATCTATACTAAAGAAATTCCACGGTGAATATGTTGCAATTCTTCCAGGAAATCACGACTTTTTCAATGTTACAAACTTTTGGGTAACATTTATAAACAACATAAAGGATACAAATATAATACTTTTAAATGAGTATAAACCCTATGAACTTGAAATAAACGATGAAAAGGTTGTTCTATATCCTGCATATTGCGATTTAAAACACTCAAAGGAAAATAGGCTTGACTGGATAAAAGAGCATAGGGATTTTGACAAGGATGCCTTCAACATACTTGTTGCCCACGGTTCAATAAAGGGTATTTCACCAGATATGAAGGATGAATATTTTAGTATGAGCATTGATGAAATAAATTCTTTAGGAGTAGATATGGCTGTTGTAGGTCATATGCATATAAACTATCCCTTTGCAGATGAGATTAAAAATGAAAAGCTTCTAATTCCAGGTACTCCAGAGCCAGATGGACTTGATTGTAGACACGAGGGGTATGCTTGGGTTGTAGATGTTGTAGGTAAAGGAAGTTTTAGTGCAGTAAAGGTTAAAACAGGTACATATAGATTTTTAGATGATAAATGCATAATTAACTCATATAAGGAGCTTGAGGATTATAAAAACAGGCTTTTAGAGGACAATCCTAAGTTTAAGATTGTAAGAGTTTCTTTTTCAGGAAGTATTGAAGGCGATTATAGTGATGAAAGAAAAAAGTGCTTTGATGACCTATCAAAGAAGCTCTTTTATTTTGAATACAGCGATAATATAAGAAAGAAATTTGATAAGAGCCAGATAGATAAAGAGTTTTCAATAGGTTCACTTCCACATAGAATTTTAAGCAAAATAGATGATAAAGAACTTTTAGAACTTGCCTATGAAAAGATAATGGAGGTGAAAAAATGAAGCTAAAGAAGGTAGAATGTAGACAGTTTGCTGGTTTGAGGGATAAGAAGGTGGAGTTTTCTGATGGCCTAAATGTAGTATATGGTAAAAATGAGGCAGGAAAGAGTACAATTGTCGAGGCAATTTCAAACACAATCTTTAAGGATGCAAAATTAGGAAGTAGAAGTAAGGAGGATAAGGAATTTAAGAAGCTGTTTTTTCCTTATCCAAATGGTGATTTTGCAGAATCTTTTTTAGAGATTGAAAATGATGGGGTTGACTTGAAAATAAGTAAAAAGTGGTCTGATAAAAATCCATCATCATATTTAGAAATAAAGGGAATAAAAATATCAGATGAAAAAAGGATAAAGGAAGAGATACTTAAAATATTCTCCCAAGGGGAGGCAACATATAATAAGCTTGTGTTTCAAAGACAGAGGGATTTTAAAAAATCTATACAAAAAATTGCAGAGGATAAAGATATAAAAAATTCTATATTTGAATTTGTAAGCACATCAACCCTTGAGCTTGATGGTGTATCTATAGAGGATCTAAAGGCTAATATAGATAATGAAATCAAGGAATTGACAAATAGCTGGGATATGGATAGAGAAGCACCTCTTAATAATAGGGGAATAAATAATCCGTATGTTAAAAATGTTGGATTAATCTTAGGGAGTTATTATAACAAAGAAAGGGCAAAGTTAGAGCTTGAGGAAGTAATAAAGATAGAGGACGACAGGGACGAAGTTTTAAAGAGGTTAAAGGAGTTAGAAAAGGAATATAGTGTTGTCAAAAGGGAGTTAGATGAGCTAAGGGCCTTTGAAAAGGATGCATTACAAAGGGCAGCGATTGAACCTAAAAAGGATAGGCTAAAAGCTGAATATGATAAGCTAATTGAGGTTCAAAAAATTTGGCCACAGTATCAAACTAAATTAGATGATAAGAAAAAAGAATTGGCGGTGGTTGAAGAGAATATTAAAAATCTAATAAAGGAAGAGGAACAAAACCTAAAGGTAAAGGAAAAAGAAGAGATAGAAAAGAAGTTAAAGCAGGTAAAGGAAAAACTTGAACAAGTAGAGGATTTAAAAAAGAAGCTTGATGAATTAAAGGAGATTTCAGAACAGGATGTTAGAGGACTTGAAAAGATAAAAAGAGATATAGAAAGGTTAGAAAACCAAATAAATTTAGGTGAGTTTACAGTAAGTATAAATATAAAAAATAGAAAGCCTATATATTTAACAAAGGATTTAGAGGAAAAAAGCAGAGTAGAAGAGTCGGTTCAGGCAACTGCAAAGGGATATGCAAAGGTTGAAACAGATGATTTTGATTTTGAGATAAAACTTAAGGATTTTGACGTAGAAAAGATAAGGGAAGAGTATATAAAGTTAAAGACTGATTATGCAGGTATTTTAGAAAAGTTTGGGGTTAAGGATGTTGATGAGGCAAGGGAGATTGCAACAAAGAGAAACAAATTAAGTGTAGAAATAGTGAATAAAAAGAATGAGATACAGATTGTTTTAGGTGAAGACACAATAGATGCGTTAGAAAAGAGGCTTGTTGATATAGGGAATGTTAATATAACAAGATCAATTGATGAGATAAGAAGAGAGAAGATGGAATTAGATAATAAGAAGATTACAATATTAGCAGATATAAAAAATATAGAGTCAACTTTAAAGGAATGGGAGAATAAGTATAAGTCTTTTGATGAGCTATTTAATAGGTTAGTAGATATTATGTCTGAAATAAAAATGTTGGATAAGGAACTTGAAAAACTAAAACCACTTCCAGAAGGATTTACTTCGGTTATGGAGTTTAATGAGTATTTGAATGATATTAAGGAGAAGGAGCAGAACTTATTTGGAGAGAGGGGAAAACTTCAACAACAATACTATACTATAGAGCTTGAGCTTCAAAATAAAAAATCAAGTAAGGACCTTGAGGAAGAAATAAAGATATATGAGGAAAACTATAAAAATTATCTCAAGAAGGCAAAAAATTTAATTAAATTAAAGAAGTTAATAGATGAAACTTTAGATGATATAAATAGTAATACCTTTGATCCAATTGTAGATAGCTTTAATAAATATTTAGCATATATAACAGGCAATAAGTATAAGGTTAAGGACTTTAATGAATCATTGGAGTTTGAAATAGGAAATGATGCATCTAATCTTTCAGTAGACCTATTATCAACAGGAACGTATGATACTGTTGCCCTTGCACTTAAGTTTGCACTGATTGAAAATATGTTTGACAATGAAACTTTTATAGTGTTAGATGATTGTTTAGTTGATTTAGATGAAGACAGAAAACAAAAGGCAGCAGAGCTTATAAAGGAATTTTCAAAGAAGCATCAGGTGATTTTTACAACTTGTAGTATGGATACAGCAAAATTATTAGAAGGGAATTTGATTTGTTTATAATGATTTTGTTTTTAAACAGCTTATTAAAATAAATTTTAGGAGGATATATAAATGGAATATTTTGAAAAAGACAAACAATTTAATTTTGATGAGTGGGAGACATTTGAATCAGATGATTTTAGTATTGATTTTCCAAAGGATTTTATGACAATAAAAAATTTAGAAAAAAATGAAATAATAATTTATCATGGAGCTCTGCCTCCACAATTATACATGATATTGTCTCCTTTATATGTAAAAATAAATAAAGAACAGCTGCGTGAGAATATAACAAGAAAAGAAGCAATTGAAATTATAAAAAATAGTTTAAAAAGCAAGGGATTTGATTTTGAAGATATAGAAATAAATCAATTGAATTTTTTAATTTCTTCTTTTGATAATCCTTTTACAAATGGTAAGATTAAAAATATTTATGTATTTGGAGATAATCATATATATACTCTTTTTATTGGAGCAAAATTTGTAAATGATATAGATGAAGTTATAAAAAAAGTATATAGTTCTTTTAAAATGAAGTAAAAATAAGTGATATGGTTGCCATATCACTTATTTTATGGGAATATTTATAATAAAACTATTTTATTTGTTATTAATAAACATTTACCACATTAATGCGGAAATATAAATATAGGTTACATGTATTGAAAAAACTATATTTTTAGAAATATAATATAATTAAGAAATGTAAATAAAATAAAATTAATTGAATAAGTATTACCATATTCAATGTGGTAAAAAGGGGATAAATATGAGCCAAGATAGAGTGGATAAAATTGTAGAAATTTTATTGGAAACAAATCAGTCTTATATAACAATTGATGAAATAGCTGAAAAATTAAATGTATCAAATAAAACAGTTAGAAATGATTTGAAGGAAGTTGAAAAAATTCTATTTAATAAAGGAGTTTATGTTGAAAAGAAGCCAAGGTATGGAATAAGAATAAAAGTTGATGAAGAAAAACGAGTAGAGTTACTACAAAATTATAAATTTAAAAGTAGTTTTATAGAACCATATACTCCAGAGTTCAGAAGAGATTATATTATAAAAAGGTTATTAATTAAAAAATCTAATATAACAATAGCAGAACTTGCACAGGAATTGTATGTTAGTAAAGTTACAATTCATAAAGATATTGATTATGTACAAAAATGGTTAATGAATTTTAATCTTAAACTCATTAAAAAGACAAATTATGGTATACAAATAATTGGCGATGAAGAAAATTTTAGGAATGCAATAGCACATTTGATTGTAAGTGAAAAAGATAAAAAGGAATTAGAAGAAATTTTATTTAACAATATTACAACAAGATTAGATTTTAAAACAATTGAAAAATTAAAAGAGTTGGTAGATTTAGATTATAAATTGTTAGAAAAAATAGTAGAAAATTCAGAAGAAAAAATGGGAGTTAGATTTACTGATGATGCTTTTATAAGTCTTATAATTCATATTGCAATTTCTATCAAAAGGTTAAAAGAAGGTAATGATATAAATATACCGCAAGATATAGTTTATGAAATTAAGGAAAAGGAAGAATTTAATGTTGCGTTAGAGGTTACTAAAAATATAGAAAAGGCATTTGGCGTAAAATTCCCAAAATCAGAAGTTATCTATATTCTCCTACATATACTTGGAGCAAAAATGCAACAAAATAAAAAGGATGATGTGTTTAATTTAGTAAACAATATAAAAGAAGATGATTTGTCTGTTGTGATGGCAAAGGAAATAATTGATATTGCACAGAGGTCATTAGGTACCTATTTAGAAAAAGATGAACAACTATTAAATGGACTTATACTACATTTAAGGCCAACAATAAACAGATTAAAATATGGTTTAGCCTTGAGAAATCCAGTTTTAAATGAAATTAAAGAAAATTATTCAGAGTTTTTTGGTGTAGCTTGGATGGCCAGCACTGTATTTAATAAATATTTAGGTGTAAAAATTCCTGAAGAAGAGATTGGATATATAGCACTACATATAGGTGCAGCTGTTGAGAGAAATATAAAACCATTCAAAGTATTTGTTGTTTGTTCAAGTGGAATAGGTACATCACAGCTATTGGCTGCCAGAATACAAAAAAGTTTTAGAGAAATTGATATAGTTGATACAGTATCATATTTAGAGCTTGAAAAACTTAAACTGGATGAAATTGACTTTATAATTTCTACTATACCTATATATAGCATAAAGCCAGTGGTACAAGTAAAGCCAATTCTAACTCAAACTGACATAAAAAAAATAGAGTATTACATTAATTATATGAAAAACAAAAAAGATAATAAGTGTTTTGTAGAGAAGATTATTGATGAAGATTTGATATTTTTAAATTGTAATTTTAAAATACAAAATGAAGTGTTAAAGTTTTTATCAAATGAACTTATAAAGAGAGACTATGTAGATAAAGAATACTATAAAAACTTAGTAGAAAGAGAAAAAATGACATATACATCTATTGGAAATGGTGTAGCTATACCACATGCAAATCCTGAGTTGGTAAAAAAATCAAAAATATCGTTGCTAACCTTAAAAGAACCCATAATATGGGGTAATGAATATGTGGATGTTATATTAATGATAAGCATAGCACAAAAGGATTTAAAAGAAGGAAAATTTCTATTTAAGAATCTTTACAATGCTATAGAAGATAAAAGTTTTATAAAAAAAATTAAAACTTCAAAGGAAATCTTAGAAGCGAAACAAATAATAGGGGGAGTTTTAAATGGTGATTGATCAAAATTTAATAGTATTGAATTTAAAATCAAATAGAAAGGAGGAGGTAATTAAAGAATTAGCAGAGTTAGCATTTGCTGAAGGCAAAATTACATCTGTTAATGATTATGTACAAACTGTTTTAGACAGAGAAAAATTATTTACAACAGGAGTTGGAAATGGTATAGCAATACCTCATGGTAAAACAGATTCTGTCAAAGAATCAATGATGGTTTTTGCAAAGCTTAATCAACAAATTGAATGGGAATCATTAGATGGTAAACCGGTTGATTTAGTATTTTTGTTAGGAGTTCCTGAAAAAGATGCGAATGATTTACACCTACAGATTTTATCACGAATTTCAAGAAAGTTAATGGATGACACTTTTGTAGACAAGCTCAGAAGATCCCAAACAAAAGATGAAGTTATGGATATTTTGAATTCAATTTAAACAGCAGGACTTATTAGTTCTAATAAATATTAAATTAATGAGGGGGATTTAAAATGAAAGAAGAATTAAAGAAAATCAGAGAGTATTTGATGACTGGTGTGTCCTATATGATACCAATAGTAGTTATTGGTGGTGTGCTTATAGCATTTTCAATTGCACTAAGCGGTGTTAAAGCAGGAGAGGGTGCTGTAGTTACAAATCCTATGTTAAAAAGTATGATGGACATAGGAGTAGCAGCTTTTAGTATGATGGTTCCAGTACTTGCAGGATTTATAGCATTTGGTATTGCAGATAGACCGGGGATTGCTCCAGGACTTGTAGGTGGTGTACTTGCAAACAATCTTAAGGCAGGCTTTTTAGGAGGTATTGTTGCAGGATTTATAGCAGGATATACTGCAAGATGGATTAAAGGATGGAAAGTTCATAAAAACTTAAGACCTATTATGCCAATATTTGTTATACCTTTACTTACTTCACTAATTGTAGGTTTCTTAATGATTTATGTTATAGGTTCTCCAATAAGTAGTTTAATGACAAGTTTAACTAATACGTTAAAGTCAATGAGCACTGGAAACGCAGTTGTATTAGCACTCATAATGGGAGCAATGATTGCGTTTGATATGGGTGGACCAGTTAATAAGGTAGCATTTATGTTTGCAGCAGCTATGATTGGTGAAGGTGTAGTAACAATAATGGGACCAGTAGCTGTAGCTATATGTATACCACCACTTGGAATGGGAGTTGCAACATTATTAAACAAGAAAAAATATACTAAGGCTGAGCAAGAAGCAGGTATAGGTGCAATTGCTATGGGGTTAATTGGTATAACAGAAGGAGCAATTCCTTTTGCAGCAGCAGATCCATTAAGAGTAATTCCTTCCATAATGACTGGTTCAGCAGTAGGTGCAGCAATTGCTGCTATAGGTAAAGTTGGGGATCATGCTCCACATGGTGGACCAATAGTTCTTCCAGTTGTAGATAATAGATTGATGTTTATATTGGCTGTTATTGTAGGTGTTATTGTGACAGCACTTATGGTAAATGCATTAAAGAAGAATGTTGAAGTTGTTGAGGAATAAGTTTTATAATATAGAGAGGTGAGACAAATGAAGATAGTAGCAGTAACAGCTTGTCCAACAGGGATAGCACATACTTATATGGCTGCAGAGGCATTAGAAAGAGCAGCAAAAAGCTTAGGATATAGTATCAAAGTAGAAACACAAGGATCAATAGGTATAGAAAACAAAATATCTCAAAAAGAAGCAAATGAGGCAGATTTAGTTATATTTGCAGCTGATGTCGCAGTTAAAGAAGAAAATAGGTTTAAAGATAAGGCTATATTTAGAGTTGAGGCTCAAAAGGTAATAAAAAATGCAAAGGCTGTAATAGAAGAGGCAGTAAATCAATTAAAAAATAAATAACAGCTTTAATTAGTAAAATAATTGGCCACTTAAGTGATTTAGTCACTTAAGCGGCTTAATTTTTTATTTATATAAAGGGGCAACCAAGGTAGAAAAAACTTTAGAAGTTAAAATAGAAAATTTGAGAATAAATAGTATAAAAATGTTTTATTGTAAATTCAAATAAAAGCAAATTATGCTGTGCTTTTACTTTGTGAGTTTATTTATAAGTTGCAAACAAAGTCTTTTGATATTAAATTAAAATAAATTGAAATAAATAGTTGATTATATATATTTTTCATTTTTAATGATGATAATATTATAATTAAATTTAGGTATTATAATAATTTGTGTATACTAAATCTTCGTTACAATAAATGGATAATGTCACATTTCACCTGGGTGGCACTTTTAGGAGGGATAGTATGTGTGGTAGAGTTATTCTTGAGAGCAACTTTCAGGATATTTTAAAGAGGTATATGGTTCAAGAATATAATAGGTTTGAATATAAAAAAGGTGAAGGATTTCCAGGAGACAATCTTCCTGTTATAATAAAGGAGAATAAAAAAATGGCAGATGTGTTTTTGTGGGGATTTTTGCTTGATAATAAAAGGGTTATAAACGCAAGAAGTGAAACTATATTAGATAAGCCGCTTTTTAAAAATGCCTTTTTATCAGGAAGGTGCATAGTACCTGTAAATGGATTTTTTGAGTGGAAAAATGAAAAGGATAAAAAGATTAAATATAGAATAACTTTAAAGGATGAAGATATTTTTTCACTGGCAGGAATTTATAGAGACTTTAAAGACAAGGATGGAAGCATAAAAAGATGTGTAACAATACTAACGACTGAACCCAATGATGATATGAGAGAAATTCATAATAGGATGCCTGTTATAATAGATGAAAAGGATGAGGAATTATACCTATATGAAGGTTTTGATAAAAGTATAATGGATCTATTAAAGCCCTTTGAGAATGGGAGGCTGGTTATCAAAAGGGAAGATAGGGTAAGGTATGAGAATGTTAGTTTTTTATAGATCAAGAAGGGGGATGAGGTGCAAAGTTTAAGACGAAGGCTACTTGGAGGTTTAGATGGCAATGCCTATTATAGTATTATAATGGAGCTTCTTTGGGCTGTTTTTTGAGGAATGATTTTTTTTCTATCAGCCACTTTATATTAAACATTTAAATGTAACAGAGGTGCAGATAGGATTTTTAAATTCTCTTGCAGCGGCTGTTCTTTATTTTATTAATAGGACAACTTCAAATGTCGTTTTTGTATTTTCAATCAGTCTATTTAAAGGATGTTATAGGAATAAGGGAATCATTAACATCAATGGTTCCAGGTGTTTCAGCAGTAGTAAACTTAGTAGTCTACTTTGTGTTTATGGATAAGCTAAGAAGGATTGGGGATAAAAAAAGTTTGTTTTATGGTTTAACTTTTAATTCTATAGGAGTATTACTTCTAATACTTGTTAGACCGAGAGGATACTTATTATTACTTGTTAGCATTATATTTATGGCGGCAGGCAATTTAATTACAATAGTATTTAGAGAAACTATATGGAATAATGTTATTGGTGAGAGGGAGAGGGCAAAGATATTCTCAGCAGCCAGTGCATTTATTGCCCTAATCTCAATTCCAGCAGGTTATGTTTCGGGATATATGTACAATCTAAATCCTATATTCCCCTTTTATGCGAGTCTAATTTTATACATAGTTGCAGTATTGCTATCTATGAGGGTAAATAGGATTTATAAAAACAACATTGAAGAAGCAGGTATATAAACTGCTTCTTTTTTATATAAAGATGAATGGTTTATAGTACAGGATAAAAGATAAAAGCAAAATATTCAGAAAAATATTGAAAAGTAATATTCTGTTTGATATAATAATATATGGAAATAGTTAAAAGATTAACAATATAGGGGGGATACGCGTGTTGTGGGAAACAAAAATGCCCATTAATGAAGTAAGGGAGATTAGATGTAAAACAACAGTATTCTTTGGGGTTGGAGCAATAAAGAAGATTTTTGACATCTGCAAAGACCTAAAGGAGAGAGGAATTGACAAGGTTGTAGTAGTTACAGGAAAAGGTGCATATGAAAAGACAGGAGCTTGGAAGTATGTTGTTGATGCATTTAAGGAATATGGAATAGAATATGCACTATATAACAAGGTTACTCCAAATCCAACAACTCATCAAGTTGATGAGGCAACACAATTAGGTAGAGAACTTGGAGCAAAGGCTGTAATTGGTATTGGTGGAGGAAGCCCAATAGATGCAGCAAAGAGTGTTGCAATATTATTAGAATATCCAGATAAGAACTGTCAAGAGCTTTATGAGTACAAGTTTATTCCAAATAAAGCTGTGCCTATAATTGCTATTAATTTAACACACGGTACAGGAACAGAGGCAGATAGATTTGCAGTTGTTAGCATACCAGAAAATGAATATAAGCCAGCAATTGCATATGATTGTATATATCCACTTTATTCAATAGATGATCCAGCACTTATGACAATGCTTCCAAGAAACCAAACACTTTATGTTTCTGTTGATGCAATAAACCACATTATAGAAGCAGCAACAACAAAATCCACTAACCCATATTCTGTACTTCTTGCAAAGGAAACATTTAGACTCATATCAAAATATCTTCCACAGGCACTTATGCATCCAGAAGATTTAACAGTAAGATACTATTTGCTATATGCTTCAATGATTGCGGGAATATCCTTTGATAATGGACTATTACACTTTACACACGCATTAGAGCATCCATTAAGTGCTGTAAAGCCAGAACTTGCCCACGGATTAGGTCTTGGAATGCTTCTACCTGCTGTTATTAAGCATATTTACCCAGCTTGTTCAGAAGTTTTAGCAGACATATTATCTCCAATTGCACCAGATTTGATGGGCGTTCCAGGAGAGGCAGAATATGCAGCAGAAGCAATGGAAAATTGGTTAAATCAAATGGGACTTGTTGAAAAGTTAACTGATTTGGGATTTGGTGAGGAAGACTTAGATAAGTTAACAGACCTTGCAATGAATACTCCAAGTTTAGATTTACTTTTAAGTATGGCACCAATTCCAGCAACAAGGGAGACAATAAGAAGGATATATGAGGATTCACTATAAAGATTAAAAGACTGTTAGAGTATTATAAAATTAGAAAGCCCTATGAGATTTTAAGTCATAGGGCTTTTAGTTTTTTTAATAATCTAAAATTTATTAATAGGAATTTAAGTGATTTTGTGTATCAAAGTATTTATAAAAATATACATTAATACACAAAATCACTATTTATTTAGTTATAAAATTAAAAATTAAGAGCTAATTGTATCAAAAGATAAATTATAAATGTATCAATAGACTCATTAACAATATTATTTTCCTTGTAAAACAATAATTTTTAAATTATATAAATTTTGGTATGATATTTGCTTTATAAATGTCAAATCTATTGAGGGGGGAAGATAATGAGTAAGGTGAAAATTAGACTTCTTTCAAGGTTAATGGCATTTTTAATGTTTTTTTCCGTATTAAATTTAGGACAGTATAAAGTAAAGGCTTTCGAAGGCGAAGTAGTACCATTATATAAATATGGTACTCAAACACCTATTCAAATTCACCAACAAGATGTTTATATACCTAAATATTATCAGCAGCTTAAAAGGCAGTTTAGAACAGCTTGGGTATCAACAGTTACAAATTTAGATTTTCCAAGTAGACCAGGTTTAACTGAAGAAGAATTTAAACAAGAATATCTTAAGATTTTAGATGAATTTGAAGAATTGAACTTTAATGCAATTACAGTTCAAGTAAGACCAAAGTTAGACGCATTTTATAAATCAGATTTAAATCCATGGTCAGAATATATAACAGGTGTGCAAGGAAAAGACCCTGGCTGGGATCCATTAGAATGGATGATAAAAGTTACACACGAAAGAAATATGGAGTTTCATGCTTGGTTTAATCCATACAGAGTTACAAATACATATGAACCTAATAAAACTATAGATGAAATTTTAGCTACTTTAGCAGATAATAACTGGGCTAAAATGCATCCTCAATATGTATTAAAGTTTGATGGTAAACTTTTATTAAACCCTGGCGAACCTGAAGTAATAAATTACATAAAAGATAGTATAGTTGAAGTTGTTCAAAAGTATGATGTAGATGCAATTCATTTTGATGATTATTTTTACCCATATAAAGTAACAAGAAATGGAGTAACGTATTACTTTGGTGATGCTAATGAAGACTTAGAAACCTTCCAAAAATATGGACAAGGTTTTACTGATATAAAAGATTGGAGAAGAAATAATGTTAATACATTAATAAAGGAAGTATCAAAAGCAATAAAAGAAAAGAAACCTTATGTTAAGTTTGGTATTAGTCCATTCGGTATTTGGGGACATTATGATAAGCATCCAGAAGGTAGTGCTGAAGGTGTAGGTTCACATACACCAATTACTTCATCAGCAAGCTATGATGATATATATGCTGATACAAGGAAATGGGTTAAAGAGGGCTCGATTGATTATATTACTCCTCAAATTTACTGGGCTTTTGGAACTACGGCTGCACCATATGGAGAACTTGTAGATTGGTGGGCAGATGTTGTAAAGGGTACAAATTGTCACTTATATATAGGACATGCGAATTATAAAATAAATTCAAATGATAACGATTGGAAGAATCCTGAAGAAATTGGAAATCAGCTTAAATTTAATTTATTATATAACGAGGTAAAGGGTAGCTCATTCTTTAGTTTAAAACAATTAAGATTAAATAATTTAGGTGTTACAGACAAGATAAAGAATGACTATTTTAAAACAAAAGCGTTTATACCTGCTATGCCGTGGATTGATGATAAGGCACCAAATAAAGTGCAAAATATTTCATACAAATTATTAGGTGAAAACAAAATAGAGGTATTATGGAAAGATGATTCTAACAATGATTCAACATATTATGCAGTATATCGATTTGAGGGAAAAAGCCTTGGAAATATAGAAAATCCATCCAATGTTATTGGAATAGTAAGAAGAGATAACAATAAAGAGGAATATTCCTATATCGATAATTCAGTAGATAAAAATAAAGAATATGTATATGTTGTAACAGCATTTGATAGGTTGCATAATGAAAGTAGACCAGAAGTAGTATTCTATCCTAAGGTGCAGTATATAAAAGAAAAGATAATGCTGAAGGATATAATTAATAATAAAATTGAACTTGAATACAGGGGATATCTTGATATAGCACAAGATGTACTTGTATATCAAATTCTTGATAATAAAGTGATAGAAAAAAGTTTATCAGATGTTATGGTTGGCGCTGAAAATGTAACTTTATATTTAAATAAGGATAATCAAATTGATTTGATAATAATTGATGGAGAAACAAAAATAGATAAGATAAGAATTGGAATAAGAAGTGATGTAAACAATCCAGCAGATATTAATTTACTTGATTATTTAAATATTGAAATGAAGGCATCAAATGGATTTAAGTTAATAGATAAAAAAAGCAATGTTAGCTTTGATATATTAAATAATGATTTAATAAGTTTCAAAGTTGAAGAAGGGAAAATTTCAGTATACAAGAACGGAAATTTAATTTATAAAACTTTGAATAGATTATATGCTGAACCTATTAATGAAGATGAAAAAATAACAGTTACAACATTAAGAAGAGGAAGCCCCGTATTTAATCCCTCCTACAGAGGAACATTAGAAATTACTCTGTCTAAGAATGGTGATAAACTAAATTTAATAAATGAAATACAAATTGAAAAGTATTTATATCAGGTTGTACCAAGTGAAATGCCAGCATCATTTGGATTAGAAGCATTAAAGGCACAAGCAGTAGCAGCAAGAACATATGCATTAGGAGATTATTTTAGCAGCAGATTTGCAGATAGAGGATTTCATGTAGATGATAGTACGTTAAGCCAAGTATATAACAATACTTCCGAGAATCCAACAGCTACTCAAGCAGTAAATGAAACAAAAGGAATGGTTATGAAAAATGGAGATCAACTTGTTGATGCAAGGTATTATTCAACTTCAGGAGGTTATAGTGCAGCAAAACATGAAGTATGGTCAGAACCAGTCTCTAATATATTTCCGGGAATTCGAGTTCCATATTTGATAGGCAGAAGTTATACATTTGATCCACAAGATAATACAAAATTATTAACTATTAATACACAAGATGAAAAGGAAATTTCGGAGTTTTATAAAAATATATCATTAAGGGCGTATGATTCTGATTCAGCATGGTTTAGATGGAAGGTAAGCTTAAGTAAACAAGAACTACAAAACACAATAAATTCTAATATAAAGTTAAGGTATGAAGCTGATCCACAATTTATACTTACTAAAGATTCAGATGGAAACTTTATAAGCAAATCAATACCTGAAGAAGGAATAGGTGAAATACTAAATATGTATGTCGCTAAACGTGGAGAAGGAGGCAACATAACAGAACTTGTTATTGTAGGTACTACTGGAACGTATAAGATAGTTAAAGAATTTAATATAAGATTTCTCATAAGACCAAGAGCAGTAGATACAAAGGGGAGTGATGTAATTTTATATAGGGCAACAGGTGGATCACAAGACTATAATGCAAGTTCATTAAAGAATTATAGTATATTACCATCTGCCTTCTTTACATTCGATACGATTAAAGATGAAAATAATAATTTAATTAGTGTTGTTTTTTATGGTGGAGGAAATGGACATGGAGTTGGTATGAGTCAATATGGAGCAAAGGGCTTATCAGATAGAGGATGGACATATGATAAGATACTAATGACTTATTATACTAACGTTGAGCTTGTTAATGTGTACAATCAAACTAACAATCAAGAAAATAATCCTTTAAAGCTTTTAATTTTAATGTCTGAAGATTTGTTTAATAGTGCAGAAGAAGGAAAAAAGCAAGGAAATTATTTAGAGGGTTCAAAAGCTAAATTTAGAGTTGTAATAGATAAGGCTGTTGCAATTTTAAATGATGAAAATTCAGATAAAGATCTAATTGAAAGTGTAACAGATGAGTTAAAAACAGCAATGAGAAAATTTATTGATTCAAAGGTATCAGAAGAACAGGCAAACCAATATGTAAAAGAACAAGCTGCAATAGATGCGATAGCTTCATTGCCAGATGTTGAGAATTTGACTTTAGAAGATGAAGACGCTATAAAAAATGCAAGAAGCTTAGTAAATATAGCAAATAATGATTCAAATATTGTAAATCTTAATAAACTGATTGCACTTGAAGAAAAGTTATTAGAACTAAAGAATAAAGATAATAAAAATACAGATGAAAGTGATACAAACAATGAACAAAATAATCAAAATGAATCGAATGAAAATTTACCTAAAACAGGACAATTATTAGATGCAAATATATTGGTTTTAATAAGTTTTATATTAATTTTATGTGGTATATCATTACTTTTAATTAGAAAGAAGAAAGATAACATTTAATTAGTATCAACTATTAATTAAGGTAGTGTATCAAATAATTTGATTTTGATACACTACCTTGAAAAGTATAGTAGATACAATATATTTACAACATGGCATGCTATTTGCTTATATAAATGAAAAAATTTAGATAGGAGGGAAGATGATGAAAGTATTGATGGTTTGTTCAGGGGGAATGTCAAGTGCCATAGTAGTAAAGGCAATAAAACAAGAAGCAGACAAACAAAACTTTCCACTTGAAATTAAAGCTGTTGGAACAGGTGAATTCGAAGATGAGCTAAAGACAGGGGGATACGATTTAGCAATAGTAGCACCACAAGTAAAACATAGAATGGATGTATTTAAAGAACAAGCTGCTAATGCAAATGTTCCAATAGAATTAATTGTTCCAACTGGATATACTCCAATAGGGGCTCCAAAGGTATTAGAACAGATTAAAAAATATTCTAAATAAAAAATAATTAAGAGGGGGAAAAAAGAATGGAAAAGTTTTTGAAATGGATTGAAGAAAAGTTTATGCCTCCTATGGCAAGACTGGCAGAACAAAGACATTTAAGAGCAATAAGAGACGGTATTATCTCAACATTATCATTAATTATAGTTGGTAGCTTTTTCTTGATTATTGCATTTCCACCAGTTAAATCTTGGGCAGATGCTGTTGCACCTAATGTGGGAAAAATACTTATACCATTTAGAATGACAATGGGACTTATGGCTCTATACGCGGCATATGGTATGGGATATAGCTTAGCAAAGTCATATAAATTAGACGGAGTATCAGGTGGAGTTCTTTCCTTAGCAGCATTTTTGATGATGACTATTCCAGTGAATGTTGATGGTGTTTTAAAGAAGGCAGCAGAAGCAGGTATACAAGGTGCAAATCCAATAGGCTGGGCACTACCTATGGGTAATTTAGGTGGAGCTGGTATGTTTGCAGCGATTATTGCTATGATATTTGCAGTTGAAGTTTTAAGAATTTTAAAGAAATACAATGTTACATTAAAAATGCCAGAACAAGTTCCAGAGTCAGTTTCAAGATCCTTTGAAGCATTAATACCAGCAGCAGTTATTATTGTTGTACTATGGTTTATAAGAGTATGGTTAAATTTTGATATACAAAAATTTATAATGGATATTTTTGCACCAGTAAAGGGTGTGGCTGGTAACTCAATTTGGGGTGTACTTGTTCCAATTTTCCTTATCACATTATTGTGGTCAGCAGGTATTCACGGAGCGTCAGTTATAGGTTCAGTACTTAGACCAATTTGGTTAGTTTTATTAGAAGAAAATGCAGCAGCACTTGCAGCTGGACAACCACTTCCAAACATTGCACCAGAGCAATTCTTCCAATGGCTTGTATGGATTGGAGGTGCAGGAGCGACTTTAGGACTTTCAATTTTACTATGCTTCTCAAAATCTGAATACCTAAAGAAGGTTGGTAGATTCTCAATTATACCAGCAATATTTAATATCAATGAACCAATGATGTTTGGTGTGCCATTAGTAATGAACCCAATCCTTGCAATACCATTTATAGTTGCACCACTTGTAATAGGTATAATTTCTTACATTGCTGTATCAATAGGTATGGTTGGAAGATTTGCAATAAATGCACCTTGGACACTTCCAGCACCAATTGGAGCATATTTTGCAACAAATGGTAGTATATCAGCTGTTATTTTAGTAATAATAAACATTTTAATTTCAATGGTAATTTATTATCCATTCTTTAAGGTATATGAAAAGAAAATGATTGAGGAAGAAAAGGCTCAAATTGCAGCTACTGAATCTACTTTAAATATGTAAAACTTAAGCACCAGGGTTTGACCCTGGTGCATATATAAAAAATATTAGAGAAATGTTTAGCATAACTCTAATATTTACCAATAAAGTTAGATTGGTAAATAAATTAAATTTTATATTCAATTCATACAACAAATCTTATAGAAAAATTTAATTTAAAATTAATGACTCAATTTTAAAATCGCAGATTGGAGGGTTTTTTATGGAAAATGAAATCTTTGAAATAATATCACATGGAGGAAATGCCAGAGCATATGCCTTTGAAGCTGTTAAAAAGGCCCAAGAGGGAAATATTAAAGAGGCTGAAGAATTACTTGTAAAGGCTCAAGAGGAATTAGATATTGCTCACAATACTCAGACAAAACTTATTCAGGCTGAAATAAATGGTGAAAATCTACAGATGAATTTACTTATGGTTCATGCACAAGACCATTTAATGACTGCTATTTCAGAAAAAAATTTAATAGAACAAATCGTAAACTTGTGTAAAAAATTAGAAGAGAAAAAGTAGTATGGAGGAGATATAGATGCCTTCAAAACTGTTTTATATAATTTTTTTCATAGTTTTAATTGTAGGCTCAGTTAAAGTTACTAATTATTTGATGAAAAAATTAAAATTGAATAGATGGATTATAGGTTTTTCAGCATTTTTAGTATTGATAGTCCCAAGCTTTTTATTCAATAAAATTAATCCCGTTATCTGGAACATTTTGTTGATTGTATCTTCTGTATTGTGTATTATGTTTTTTGAGATTACAAGACAAATGTTAGAAAAGGATGAATACAAAGGGCTTGTAAAGATAGCAAATAAAAAAAATAAATAAATTTTTATAAGGCGGGATTAGTGTGAAATATAAAGAGGTATACGATGTCATTAAGGAAGAATGTAGAAAACAAAAAAAGCAAACAGGGAAGGTAATTGGGGTAACTGCACAGGAAATAGCTCAAATAATGAATATGCAAAGAAGTAATGTAGTAAGAGAATTTAGTAGACTTGTTAATGAAGGAAGTATTAAAAAATCATCAGGAAGGCCAGTAAGATACTTTGTAAGTGAAGAAAAATTAACAAAAGAAGAAGTTGATAAAAGCCTTTCTGTGTTTGATACCATTATTGGAAATAATGGAAGTTTAAAAAATCAGATTTCGTTAGCAAAGGCTGCTATTGTTTATCCACCAAAGGGATTGCATACTTTAATAGTTGGAGAAACTGGAGTTGGAAAATCATATTTTGCAAAGATAATGTTTAAATATGCTGTAGAGTCAAAGATGATAAATGATAGTAGTAAATTTGCAGTTTTTAACTGTGCAGACTATGCAAATAATCCACAGCTTCTTATATCCTATTTATTTGGTGTAAAAAAAGGTGCATATACAGGAGCAACAGAGGACAGAGATGGAATAATTGAAAAAGCAAGAGATGGTATTTTGTTTCTTGATGAAGTTCATAGACTTTCACCAGATGGGCAGGAGATGCTTTTCACATTAATAGATGAAGGAAGATATGTTAAATTAGGCTCAACTCAGGAGATACCTATAAATGTAATGATAATTGCGGCTACAACAGAAAATATAGAATCAACTCTTCTTAAAACATTTGTAAGAAGAATACCAGTTATTATTTCACTTCCTCCTTTAAGAGAAAGACCAATTGAAGAGAGATTTGAGTTAATAAAAAATTTCTTTGAAGAAGAATCAAAAAGGATAAATAGAAAAATAGAAGTGGAACAGGATGCAATTACTGCACTATTAAATTATGATTGCTTAAATAATATAGGTGAACTTAAAAGTGATATACAAATTGCTTGTGCAAAGGCCTATATAAGAAGTATGTTTGGTGGAGATGTTTTAAATGTTACACTTGATGATTTTAACGAAAAGGTAAAAGTAGGTTTACTTGTTGCAAGAAAAATAAATATGAGAAAATTAAAAATAAAAACAAATGGAATATCAAAAGACTTTATTGAGGATGATAAATATACTCTATCACATAATATTTATGAGTTTATGGAAAAAAGAACTGTGTATTTTAAATCTAAGGGATTAGAAACAAATGAAATAAAAAAAATTGTTTCAAATGAAGTCGAACAATATATAAATAAATATTTAAAAAATATCAATTTAAGAAATGAAGATGAAGAAGTTAAAAGATTAATAAATAATGATTTATTTGAATTTATAAAATCATTTATACCTTTAGCAGAGTATAAGTTAAAGAGAAAAATTTCAAAAAATACATTCTTAGGATTAGTCATACATATCGATACATTTTTAAACAGAGTTAAATTGAATAAAATGATTGAGAATCCAAAATTAGAAGAAATACGAGAAAAATATCCACAAGAGTTTAAGATTGCAATGACTCTTGCTGAAAAGTTAGAGGAAAAGTTTAATGTTAGAGTTCCATTAGATGAAATAGGTTTTATTGCAATGTTTTTTGCAGCAGAAATAAAGGAAAATAGTGGTAAGGTATTAGTTTTAGTAGCAATGCATGGAAGTAGCACAGCCTCGTCAATGGTTGAGGTAGTAAATCATTTATTAAATACTAATCATGCATTAGCTTTTGATATGCCACTTTCAATGAAGCCAGAGGATGCACTAAAAAAAATTCAAGAAATAATAAAAGAGAAAAATGAAGGAAAAGGTGCATTACTCTTAGTTGATATGGGTTCATTGAGATATTTTGATAAAATGATTTCTAATAATACAGGAATAGATGTAGAATGTGTAGATATGGTTACTACACTTATGGCAATTAAAGCGACAAGAATGGCTTTAATGAATGCAAGTTTGAGTGATATAGTAAGTTCACTTAAGGCCGAAGAAAAAGAAATAGTTGAAGCAGAAAAAATATTTAATGTAAAAAATAAACCCATCATAATTTCAGCATGTACAACAGGGGAAGGAACTGCACAAAAAATTAAGGATTTAATCTATCGAAATTTTGATAGGACTAAATATGATGTAGTTAACTTAGCTATAAAAGATAGAAGAGAATTTCTAAAGGCAATAAATGCACTTAGAAAAAATTCTGAAATTGAAGCGATTGTTAGTCCGTTTAAAATAGAAATTGAAGGTATAAAGTATATTTCACTTGATTCACTATTTGAGCAGTATTACAAAGGGTATATTAATTATACAACTTCAAATGAAGAGTTTAAAAGAAATTTAACTATAGTTTTTAAGGAGTATTTGCAAATTGATGAGTCAGGTGATTTGGTAGATTATATTGTAAATATGTTTGATAATTTACTTAAGACTTTTAAGATTCATATTGATGAGGATAAGTTAAATGGTATTATTATACATTTAGGTTCTTTGATTGAAAAGTTAATTAACAAAGAGGAAACAGTGAAATGTGAAAATATAGAATTAATAAAAAATAAGTATATTGAAATCTATGACTATGTAAAAGAGAACCTATGTTTTATAGAAAGAAAATTTAGTATTAATTTTTCAGATGATGATTTGTGTAATATTTTAGAAATGATATTAAACTAAGAGGCTGGTGATAGTTTGCATTATATCATAGGTGTAGATGGAGGAGGAACTAAAACTGAAGCAGTAGCCTTTAGTATGAATGGAGATGTTATTTTTAAAAATGTCACAGGTTTTGGAAATGTGTTGGTTGATGAAACAAAGGCATTAGAGAATATAATAGAAGCAATTGATGGCTGTATAAAGGGTGTATATGAAAAAAATAGAGAGATTAGATGCATATTTATATGTGCAGGTTTAGCAGGAGTTGAAGTGGGAAATTATAGCATTATTATTAAACAAAAAATAGAAGATTATTTTAAAGTAAGGACAAAAGTAGTAAATGATGCAGTTATAGCACACGCGTCTTTATTAAAAGGGGAAGATGGAATAATTACTGTTTCAGGTACAGGTTCTATAAGTATAGGCAAAAGAGAAAATGAAATTGTAAGGGCCGGAGGATGGGGACATATTTTAGGTGATGAAGGAAGTGGATATCACATAGCACTAAAGGCTTTAAAAAAAGCAGTCAACGAATATGATATGGGATGTAAAGAGAGCCCTTTAACATTAAATATAATGAAAAAATTAAATATTAAAAGGGTAGAAGAGATCAAAGACTTTGTTTATAAGTCTGATAAGGCAAGTATTGCTTCATTAGTACCAGTTATAGTAGAAAGCAGTTGTTATGACCTATACGCTAAACAGATATTAATTGATGCTGCTAATGAATTATCAGAAATAACATATATGGTTGCAAAGAAACTAAATATGTTTAATAACGTAAAGATTGGAATTAAAGGTAGTGTCTTAACAAAAGTTGATATAGTTAGAGAAAATTTTGAAAAGTTTTTAAGTAGAAAATTAAAGAAAGTAGATTTAATAGATGAAGATGTTCCATCAACAAAGGGTGCATTTTATTTAGCTCTTTTGGAATATAGTAAATTGGCTGGTGATAGTAATGTTTAAATATGCTGTAGGACTTATGTCAGGGACATCATTAGATGGAATAGATGCAGCACTTGTTAAAATAAAAGGAAGTGGTGAGAATACAGAAGTTGAATTAATTGAATTTGTTAATTTAGATATGTCAGATTCTATAAAAAAAGAGATAAAAAGTTGCTGTAGAGTAGAGGAGTCTAATGTTAAATTAATATGTAGTTTAAATTTTAAATTAGGGTATATATTTGCAGATGCAGTAAAAGAGGTATGTAAAAGAGCAAATTTTCCTATAGAAAAATTAGATTTTATAGGTTCACACGGGCAAACTGTATATCATATACCAACAGACAAAGCAGAAAGTATAAAATCAACACTTCAGATTGGAGAACCAGCAGTTATATCCTATGAGACAGGAACAACAGTTGTTTCTAATTTTAGAGTTATGGATATGGCAGCAGGAGGACAAGGTGCACCACTTGTACCTTATGTAGACTACATATTATTTAAAGGGGATAGAAATAGAGCACTACAGAATATAGGTGGAATAGGTAATGTGACTGTAATACCTAAAAATTGTACAGTTGATGATATTCTTGCTTTTGATACTGGGCCAGGTAATATGATTATTGATGAAGTTGTACAGAGACTCAAGGGAGTAAAATATGATAAAGATGGATATTTTGCTTCACAGGGAATAATAATTGAAAGTATGTTAAGAGAACTTTTAGATATACCATATATACAAAAAGAACCTCCTAAAACTAC
Organism: Caloramator sp.; assembly: GCF_020054765.1. Lineage (NCBI taxonomy): Bacteria > Bacillati > Bacillota > Clostridia > Eubacteriales > Clostridiaceae > Caloramator > Caloramator sp. Next base: position 113,140 of record NZ_JAIHAO010000003.1, read on the forward strand.
AGGGAGAGAATTGTTTGGTAGCCAATTTGTTGATGAACTTTTAACTAAATGGAAAAATAAAAGAGATGTTGATATTATAGCTACGGTAACTGCTTTTACAGCACATTCAATATATGAAAACTATAAAAGGTTTATTTTTGATAAATACGATATTGACGAAGTAATCATAAGTGGTGGTGGAAGTTATAATAAAACTTTAATTGGTATGATTAAAAATTTATTGCCAAACTGCAAGGTTTTTATATTAGAGGATTTAGGATTTTCTTCAGATGCAAAAGAAGCAATTGCGTTTGCTATACTTGCAAATGAAACATTAAATGGAATATGTTCGAATGTAAGAGGGGCAACAGGAGCAAAACAAAGAGTTGTTTTAGGGAACATTACACCAAGTAAAAAATTTTTTAGGGGGAATAATATATGAAACAATTAGGAATTTCAATATATCCTGAAAAGGCCAGTTTACAGGAAAATATAGAGTATTTAAACTTAGCAGCAAAATATGGGTTTAATAGGGTTTTTACTTGCCTTTTATCTGTTAGTGGTGATAAAGAGAAAATAGTAAAGGATTTTAAGGAAATTATAAATGAAGCAAATAGATTAGGAATGAATGTAATAGCAGATGTAAGTCCAAGGGTTTTTGGAGAACTTGGAATAAGCTATAAGGATTTAAGCTTTTTTAAAGAACTTAATGTATATGGTATTAGACTTGATATGGGATTTAGTGGATTAGAAGAATCTCTTATGACTTTTAATCCTTACGGATTGAAGATTGAAATTAATATGAGCAATGGAACTAAGTACATTGAAAATATCTTAAGCTACAAGCCAAATTTAGAAAATCTAATTGCATGTCATAACTTTTATCCCCATAGATATACAGGTTTAAGCTATAGTCACTTTGTAAAGTGTAGTAAACAATTTAAAGAATTAGGTATAAGGACGGCTGCTTTTGTATCTTCAAACAATAGTACTTTTGGGCCTTGGCCTGTTAATGAAGGACTATGTACATTAGAAATGCATAGAAATTTACCAATAAAGGTTCAAGCAAAGCATTTATTTGCAACAGGATTAATTGATGATGTCATAATTGCAAACTGCTTTGCTTCTGAAGATGAGATGAGGCAACTAAGTAAAGTTGATAGGGATATTCTTAAATTTGAGGTAGAGCTTGTTAAGGATATACCTGAGGTAGAAAGAAAAATAGTTTTAGAAGAATTACACTTTAACCGTGGAGATGTGTCAGAATATATGATTAGATCTACACAGAGCAGAGTTAAATATAAGGGACACGAGTTTGTGCCATTTAATACACCAGATATTAAGAGAGGAGATATATTGATTGATACGTCACTATATGGACATTATGCTGGTGAGTTGCAAATAGCATTAAAGGATATGAAAAATTCAGGAAAGACAAATGTTGTAGGAAGAATTAAGGAAGAAGAGTTATTCTTATTAGACTATATAGAACCTTGGCAGAAATTTGGTTTTGAACTTTAATGTTAGGAGTGAATTCAATGGACAAAATAAACTTAGCAAATCTTACAACTGAATCAATAAATCCAAATACAAAGGATATAGATAGAGTAAGTACACTTGATATGGTTACTATGATTAATGAAGAGGATAAAAAGGTGGCATTTGCAATTGAAAAGGAGAAGGAAAGTATTGCTAAGGCAATTGATTTGATTGCAGAAAGGCTATTAGAGGGTGGAAGATTAATATATGTTGGTGCTGGTACAAGTGGAAGGCTTGGTATATTAGATGCTTCAGAGTGTCCCCCAACATTTGGTGTTGATTATGACTTGGTTCAGGGGGTTATAGCTGGAGGAAATACAGCAATGTTTAAAGCTGTTGAAGGTGCAGAGGATGATGAGGAACTTGGCAGAAAAGATATGATTGAAAAAAATTTAAATGGAAAGGATGTTGTTTGTGGGATTGCAGCATCGGGAAGAACTCCCTATGTTATTGGTGCAATGAAATATGCAAAGGAAATAGGTGCACTAACAATTGCAGTAAATATGAATAAAAAGAGTATTATGAATGAATATGCGGATGTTGCAATATCGGTTGAGGTTGGACCAGAAGTTATAATGGGATCAACAAGGATGAAGGCAGGAACAGCTCAAAAAATGATTTTAAATATGCTTTCAACCGGAACAATGATAAAACTTGGTAAAGTTTATCAAAATCTAATGGTGGATGTTCAGGCATCAAATAAAAAACTATATGAAAGGGCAAAAAGAATAGTTAAAATTGCAACAGGTGAAGACGATTTGGTGATAGAAACTATTTTAGATAAAACAGATTATAATGTAAAACTTAGCATACTTATGATAAAAACAGGGCTTACAAAGGAAGAGGCAAAAAGGCTTTTAGAAAAAAATAGAGGATATATTATAAAGGCATTAAAAGAATATGAAGAAGGGCTGATAAAATGAAGGCAATAATCAATGGGAAAATAATAACTGAAGGTGAAGTACTTAAGGGTAAAGCTTTGATTTTTGATGAAAAGATTGTTGATATTGTGGATGAGAAGGAAGTTGATATAAGTGATTGTGAAATAATAGATGCAAAGGGTAACTATGTATCACCAGGTTTTATTGACATACACATACACGGCTTAGGCGGAAGTGATACAATGGATGCAAGTTTTGAAGCACTTCAAAATATAAGTAAAACACTTGCAAAATGTGGAACTACAGCTTTTTTACCGACGACTATGACGATGTCAAGGGATAGCATATATATGGCACTTGAAAATATAAAAAGTAATAAAGATAAAGTAAAGGGAGCAAAGGTATTAGGAGCACATTTAGAAGGCCCCTTTATAAGCAAAAAATATAAAGGGGCACAGGATGATAAGTATATAATTCCTCCAAGCTATGATTTTATTATGGATTATATAGATGTAATAAAGATAATAACAGTTGCACCAGAAGTAGATGAGGAATTTAAATTTATAGATAGTACATCAAAAATTAAAGATATAGTTCTTTCTATGGGACACACAAGTGCAAACTATGAAGTTGCAGTTAATGCAATAAAAAAGGGAATAAGCCACTCAACGCATACCTTTAATGCAATGAGTCCCTTTAATCATAGAGAACCGGGTGCTGTTGGAGCTGTATTTAATACAGATATAACCTGTGAAGTTATTGCGGACCTTATCCACGTTCATCCTGAAGCTTTAAGGTTATTAATTAAAATAAAAGGAATTGACAAAGTGGTTTTAATAACAGATTCAATGAGGGCAGGATGTATGGAAGAAGGCATATATGATTTAGGAGGTCAGAAGGTTTTTGTAGATAAAACTTCTGCAAGGCTTGAGGATGGCACATTGGCAGGAAGCATTCTAACCTTAAACAGGGCTGTGTATAATGTTGTAAATAAATTGGGAATAAATATAGTTGATGCTGTTAGGATGGCATCTTTAAATCCAGCAAAGGTAATTAAAGAAGATAGTAGGATTGGTAGTATACAAAAAGGAAAGAATGCAGATATTATAATTTTCAATGAAGATATAGATGTTATGCTGACAATAGTAGAGGGAAAAATTGTATTTACAGCATAGCATAGGAGGGGTTTTTATGAGAATAATTGTTACAGAAAACTATGATGAATTAAGTAAAAAGGCAGCAGACATTGTTGCAAGCCAACTAATATTAAAGCCAAGAAGTGTAATAGGGTTTGCAACAGGAGGAACTCCTATTGGTATGTATAAGGAAATTGTAAAAATGTATCGTGAAGGAAAGTTTAGCTTTAAAGATGTAGTTACATTTAATTTAGATGAGTATTATGGACTTGATAGAGAAAATCCTCAGAGCTACTATTTTTATATGATGGAACACCTATTTAAGTATGTAGATATAGATAAAAATAATATCAACATTCCAGATGGAAGGGCAGAGGATATAGAAAAAGAATGTATAGAATATGAAGAAAAAATAGAAAAGGCTGGAGGAATTGACCTTCAGATTTTAGGAATAGGGAAAAATGGACACATTGGATTTAATGAACCGGATGTTAAGTTTGAGGCAAAAACACATCTTGTAAGGCTTGATGAGGATACAATAAAGGCAAATTCAAGATTTTTTAATTCAATAGAAGAGGTACCAACAAAAGCAATAAGTATGGGAATAAAGACAATAATGCATGCAAGAAAGATTGTTCTTTTAGCATCAGGAAAACAAAAGGCGGAGATAATTGAAAAGATGGTAAATGGTCCTATAACACCAGATGTACCTGCATCAATACTGCAGCTTCATCCTGATGTAACTTTAATTTTAGATAAAGAGGCGGCAAGCCAACTTAATATTAAATAAATGGAGGGTTCAAAATGGTTGAGGCAAAGGCAATAGTACAAAACAAAACAGGTCTTCACGCAAGACCAGCAACAATAGTTGTAACAGAATCTAAAAAGTTTAAGAGCAATATATTCTTCAAAAAAGGTGATAAGGAAGTTAATATAAAGAGTCTCTTAGGGCTTCTTAGCCTTGCAGTAAAGCAGGGAGATGAAATAGTAATTAAGGCAGATGGCGAGGACGAAAGAGAAGCAGTTGAGGTAATAAAAAATTTAGTTGAGAATATGAATGAGTAAAAGGTCAGGCTGTTGAAAAAAGTTATATATTGATTAGCCCCATGAAGGATTTCTTGGGCATCGATTCATTTCGCTAAGCAATTCTAAGCTTTTCTTTGTTTGAAAAAGTCCTAC
>NZ_JAIHAO010000061.1:0-11387 GCF_020054765.1 Caloramator sp.
GGCAGGCGCTACAAAAATAAACACAATAGCCGTAATTATAATTCCCACAAGCCCTCCGGCAATATCCAAGAGCCTTTTTAAAAACAACTGCCATTCATCTAATGAAACTGTATGGAAAGTAACTACAGGCAACTCTCCAATCGTACCAATTTTAGTTTTTGCTATTTTAAAATCAAATAAGTCTACAATCATATTCATTGTAATTCCCATTGCTTCACATTCAAGTACATAAGGTTCTATCTTGTTAAATGAATCTTTTGGTATTGCTAATACAACTTCATCTATTACATACTTTCTTATAATAGATATGATATTATTAATATTTCCAAGTACATTTAATTCTTTGTTATATTCATCCTTATCATTTACTTTTACATACCCAATAATGTCAATTAATAGATTTGAATTATCTTCAACATACCGAGTAAACTGATGTGCAAGCAAATCAGTTCCTACAATCAATATTCTTTTATGATTTCTTTTTGTCTTATTGGCATAATGGAAAACAATTTTGATACCTAGTCGTTCAATAGCTAAAAGAATAAAATTCACTACCGCAAAAATCCCATAAAATAGTCTACTGAAGCTATTGTCTTTCATAAAATAGAAAATTGCTGCAATTGTAATTACCGCAAGTGCTATAGAAGAAAATAATTTTAAAAAAATAGAGAAAAAAGATTCTTTATTTTTTAACTCATAATTACCAAAAATATAAAGACAAATTGGCCAGAGAGATAGCATCACCCAAAGAACCCACAGGTATTGATTCAATGTTCCTATTCTGCTATAGTTTTTAGCAAACCAATGATTCCTTAGATAATATGCTAGAAAAAATGACATACCTGTAAGTATGATATCTATAAGAATTGTAATTCTTTTAATAAAACTTAATGTCCCCCTATCCATCAGTTATCCTCCACTTTTACATTTTAGCCCCTTTTTATATATAGTTATTTTTATATATATTTTTACGGTTTTTACAACAAATTTACGTAAAAATTAGTTGAGAGTTTAAATTATTTATATTTATAAATATTTAGAAAACCTCTTTTAAGATTTTCATGTATAGTTGTTCAGTCTGCTTACTAATGGAGTCCCAATTATATTTTGTCAAAACATATTCCTCTACTAATTTTCTTTTTTTATAAACTTCATCAGGATTATTAACCAAAAAAGATAAAATCTGAGATAAGTTTACATAGTTCTTGTTCTCGAATGTAAAGCCTTTATCCTCTATTACCTCTAGGTTTTCATCAATATTGCTTACAATAGAACATTGTCCATAACTCAGAGCTTCTAATAAACTTATTGGTAGCCCCTCTATTTCAGAGGGCAAAACATATACATATGCATTTGTAAATAATTCACTTAATTCTTGTCCTTGAACATGACCTGTAAAAATAATATTTTTATTATTACCTGCCAAACTTTTTAACTTTTGCTCATAGTCGCTTGAATGACTGCTGCCCCCTGCAATGACTAATTTCTTATTAGTTAATATTTTATTATAAGCTTGTAGCAGGTAATGTACACCTTTTTCTGGAACTAACCTTGCCAAAAAAAGAATATATCCATCTTTTTGTAATCCGTATTTATTTTTTATTATTTCAGGTTCTTTCTTTAGTGGCGTATTTACACCGTTAGGTATAAATTGACTGTCTCTCTTATACTTATCATAAAGATATTTTTTCAAAGTATTAGATACAACTATAGTTTCATGCGGTATCTTACAAGCTGCTATTTCTCCCAACTTCAAATACATTTTAGCAAACTTTCCCCACTTCTCTCTTTTCCAATCCAATCCGTGAATAGTACACACAACCTTGCGAGCAAATATTCTAGGAATAAAGCTCATAGTAGAGGGACCAATAGCATGATAATGAATAATATCAAACTCTTTAAACAAGCTATGTACTGAGGATATAAAAGTATGAGTTATTGCGTCCAGATGTTTACTATTTATAGTAGGTAGCGGTATCAATTTCATACCTTTGTATTCTTTTAAACTCACATCAGTATAATGCGGTCTCGTATAAATATAAACTTCATGCCCCATACCTGCCAAACGTTTTCCTATCTCTTCTACATGAATCTCTATTCCACCAGCTCTAGAAGAAACACCTTTTTGTCCAATCATTGCTATCTTCATACTAATCACAGATCTCCTTTCGCCATTTATTTCTTAAAATCCACCTTATTGGAAGCAAAATAGATTTTTTCATGGCAGGAGCTGCACTACCAACCATCCAACAGTTTTTAGTACAGTTTTTAACAGCTTCTCGGACTTCTTTAGCTTCTTCACCATTCCAGATTTCATCAAATGTTTTCTCTTTAATATTGCCCATTGACATATCCATACCATTGCATGGTTTAATATTACCAAATGGATCCATAAAAAACACATCAGTTCCCATCTCACATGGGAGGAATCTGTTATTTCCTCTAATGTAATTTACTAATCCTTCATTAAAGTACGCCCTAAACCACTCTTTAGGATTTTTGCTCCTTAACATCCTCTGCTCCAATTTTCTAAATTCTTGAATTACCATTTCCTTATCTTCAATTTTGTTATCAAATTTATGAAAATAATATGAATTATGAACTGTAGCAGTTGCAAATTCCAGCCCCATCATTTCTGCTAATGTATAGAGTTCATTTAAATCCTTTGCATTTCTATCCGATACCGTTATTCCAAATCCAATATCTTTTAAACCCAATTCATGAAGTTTAAGAAGTGTTCTTAATCCATGGTCAAATCCATCTTTTATTCCTCTTAAATCATCATTTGAACTAGGTAATCCCTCAATGCTAACTCTAACTCCTATATTCGGATACTTTTTTGCTACATCAACTATCCTTTCTGTAAAATATCCATTTGTACTAACAACAAGTCTTTTTGTTTTCTTCAAAACAATAGCAATTACGTCCTCTATATCTTTTCTTAGAAAAGGCTCTCCTCCTGTAATATTTGCAAATTTTAAACTTGAAGGTATTTTTTCTATGTCTTGTGCAGTTATTTCCTCTTCACTTTTACTTGGAAATTGCCATGTATTACACATATAACACTTTGCATTACATTTATAAGTAACAGCTATTAAAGCTTCCATTTACCTGCCCTCTTTTCTATGAATTGCTTCATTGTATATGTTCATAATCTTATCATAATATAGGTCTATAGAAAATCGTCTTACTTTCTCTCTACACTTAAATGAAAATTGATTCAAAATATCTCTATTATTATATAAATATTTAATTTTTTCAAGCAAGTCTAAATCATTCCCAGGTTGAAATAATAATCCATCAACACCATCCTCTATAAGTTCAGGAATACCTCCTATTTTTGCACCTATAACAGGAATACCTAAGGCTTGCGATAAACTATCTTGAATAAGTTTTGTCAATTCCTCTCCACACTTAAATCCTACATATTCAAGGTTAGGGTGCTTTGTAAGTTCAACTTCTAATGGTCCTCCACCAGCAACAATAAATTTAATATTTTTTAATTTATCTATTGTTTTCAAGAGTGTATTAATCCCTTTTTCGCGAGATAGTCTACCAAAATAAAGCACATGGTCTTTTTTATTTACTTGTTTATTTCCAGGTATCTTTCCTATAAAATTATGCAATACTTTAATCTTGTCTCTGTCTACGCCAAATTCTATTATTTTATCAGCAATAAACTGACTTGGACAAATAAACGTATTAACATAGTCATAGGTTTTTAGCTTATAATATAAAAATCCTTCAAATGCACCAAGTATACTTCTTACTATTGATCCATGTATGCATTTTGTTTTAATACAATTTATATACTTCCTACCTTTACATTTTTCACAAATCTCACCAGTCTGGAAGTTATATAGTGAATGCGCAGGGCACACGATAGCAGGGTCATGAATTGTCTGGACTACAGGAATACCATATTTTCTAAATTCATAAATTATTGAAGGAGTTATTTGAAAATTGTAATTATTTAAATGAACTACATCAGGTTTAAATCTTTCAATTACCTGCTTTACTTTTATTCTTGCCTCTCGTGAATAAATAATCTTAAAAGGATAAACTAAGTGTTTTATAGACCTCTTATGAAAGTCCATATTATTTACTAATAATTCAGGATCTGTATCTACAATATTTCTTTCATCAAACATTCCAAAAAATTCAACTTCATTTCCCTGCTTCATTAAATAGTCAGACAATTGAAACATATAAGTTTCACTTCCTCCATTAGGATAAAGAAACTTATTTACCATCAAAATCTTCATAGTATTCACCTTTTTCTAACAATAAATAAAAATATATATTATCTATGCATAGCTATAGCTTCTGCAAAAACTTTCCGATAAAAAGGTAACTGAGTAACCCAAGATAGCTCTTTCTCTGCAAACTTTCTTGCCTTCTTCTTTAATTCATTGTAATCCTGTAAAGGCATGTCAATTAGCACGTCAATTAATTTACTAATTTCTCCGACATTTTTAGGATTAACAATAAAACACGCATCCTGCTCACTTACAGGTATATACTGTTCATATCCTTTAATGCCTACAATACAAGGAATTCCAGATGCAATGCTTTCCGCAAGTACAGTAGTAAAAGCAGGCGGATTAGTCATATTAGGAATTACTATCAAATCAATTTTACTATATTGAAGTGGCATATCTTTATTGCTTATATGACCCATCAATTTTAAATTCTGAGGAATACGCGGTATCAACTTTTCTCTCTCAAATTCACTAGTAAACTCTCCTATCGCCGTAAAGCCTAACTGCTTATTTTTAATATATCGGCAAGCTATGTCTATGAATGTATCAAACCCTTTATTTTCTGCTAATCTACCAACATACCCAATATTAAATATTTTTTTATTTGTACTTCTTTCAGTAAATACAAATTTATCTAAATCAATAGGCTTTGGCTTTACTATAATTTTATTAGGATCAAGATTATATTTGTTAATTAGTCTTTCTTTGCCTCCATTACTATAAGTTATAATTTTTGATACATTGTTTGCTACAATTTTTTCTATCCACCTAAAAGCCATCATTCTTCCACCATCAGCACAATCTATCCATACAACAGGAATATTAAATAACTTACTGGCTATAAAGTTTAAATAACTTCTAGGAGTTAGTGTTGTGTAATTTGATTCGAAAATAATATCCGGTTTTATCTTTTTAACTTTAGAAATATATCCTATAGGAATTTGAAAAAAATTCGTAGACTCTACCTTTTTGAAATAAATTATTTTTTTATATAATCGAATCGAACTATAAAAAACAAACTTAAGGTTTTCTGGTATATATCCTAATATCTTTTCTACATTATTAATTTGAAAGTATTTTTGATTAAACAGCTTTTCATCAGCATAGCTATTAATCTTAGGACAAAGAAATATATACTCATCATTATACTTTTTACTTAAAAGATAACCTAATATTAGGTCTTTATGTCCTCTATATAATTCAATAAATTCGTGTGAATCAAGTATTCTCATAGCAACTCCTTTTTCAAAATAACACTAATATTAATTTTTTTATATGCTACTATTTGACATGAACTGCTCAGCAAGCTTGGATACAGATTATGAAGTCTTCCAAACCGCCCAAAACCAAACCTTTAACTATTATAAAAATTATACTTTCGCAATAGTTTTTCTAACACAGAAAAGAAGTAGTAGGAAATATGTCTAAAAGCAGTTTAATCCTATTTTTTATATAGGCTACATTAGGTGTGTTAATGACTATTCTACCTCCTGGTTTTAAAATCCTATTGATTTCAATCATCGCCCTAAATATATCTGGTATATGTTCAATTGTATCTGATATCAAGACACAGTCTAAAAAATTGTCATTTAACTCTTCGATATACTCTTGAATATTGCGATTTAATATTAAATGTTTATATGCTTTAAGTGCTCGTTTTGCATGCTCTACCCTGGAACTTGCAAGTTCAATTCCATAAAGTTTTTTATACCTATGCCTTAGATTATAAAGGACTGTCCCATTCCGCATCCAATATCTAATACACTATTTCCACTTCCTGCACAAAACAAAATACCTTCATATCTATTAGTAGACCACTTTCTTATACACAGATCAACTTTTCCTGAACTTTCATTTTCATATATTATTTTTGAGCAAGTAGTCTCCAAACTCATCATGTTTGCCACCTTTATCATTTATTATCTATCTCTAATATTTGACTTTAGCTGCTTCCTTTTGAGAAGAGTTTGCTTTGAAACTGGTGTTCTTTTACGTAAAGATTGTATGATAACATTTATTAATATAACGCAGTCAAAAACAAAAAATAAATTATTATTTTTTAGCGAATCATATATATATATGATTGTTTTTCCAATTGTTTGTAAAAGAGCAATATGGATGGGATAGTATTTCCATGCTACCCTAATATCATTAAAAAACTGTCTCTTTATAATTTTTTTTCTATTTCTCTGTTCATGTGACGCTTTATGAAAGATAATTGCTTGTGGAAAATATAAAATGTCATAACCATACTCTAGCGCACGTAAAGCAAGATCACTCTCCTCTGCTTGTCCAAAAAAATCGTTTGGATATAGGCCAACTTTATCAAATACTTCTTTTTTAAAAGCACTTGCCCCTCCAGAAAACAAATGAGTGTATCTCTCTTTATCAGATATATCTACATAAAATTTGCTAGGATCTTCTATAATTTTCGCCTGTACTATTCCAAGCTTCTCTTCCGCAGTAATTCTAGTAACTATCTTGTTTAAACTGTGTGGCTCAATAATTGCATCATTATCCAGAAAAAATAAAATCTCCCCTGAGGAATTTACTATACCTACATTTCTTCCCTCTGGACATCCTAAGTTATGAGGTAAGTGTATTAATTTTACTTCTGGATAAGTCTTTTTTATTGCTTGTGGGGTTCCATCTGTAGAAGCATTATCTACAACTATTATTTCAATGTTTTTATAGGACTGTTTGTAAATTGAATCTATACATTCTAAAGTATCTTCTTTTCTATTCCATGTTAGAATAATCACACTAACTAGAGGATCATTAATATTCATTTTTGAGCACTCCCATATAAATTTTTTCTATTTTTTTTACATTTATTTCAGCACTAAACATATCTTTTACTTTAATTGCTGCATTTTCTATAAGCTTTTGCTTTAACTGCTGATTTCTTATCAACTTTAACATTGATTGTGTAAGTGCTTCTACATTCCCTGGTGGTACTAATAACCCATTAACTCCATCTTCTATTATTTCAGGTACTCCACCTACAGTAGTCGCAATAACAGGTTTATTTGCAGCCATTGCCTCAACAACTGCTATCCCGAAACCTTCATACAATGAGGGCAGTACAAATACATCTGAATAATGTAATATATTAGGTATATCTTTTCTTTCTTCAAGAAAAACTACTTTTTCTGATATGCATAATTCACTACATAAATCCCTCACCTGTTCTAATAGTGGGCCACCACCTACTAGTAACAAGATATAGTCATCTACTTTGTATTCTGTAATAAGCTTATAGAAGGCTTTAATTAAATAAATATGTCCTTTTTCTTCATAAAATCTTGCAATTGTTAAAACGACTTTCTTAGCGCTATCAATATTTAACTTAGCTTTGTGGGCATATTTAAATTTATCATAATCAATAAAGTTATATACAAGTCTTATATCTTTTTTAAGAAACTCAAAATTTTTTAGATAATAATGTTTAACTGCCTTAGAAATTGCAATATTAACCGTAGGTTTTACTTTTAAGGAAAAATACTCTATATACTTTTTAATCTTATCTTTTAAGGCTGTACTCTCTAGCCAGGGGTCAGTACTATGAATTGTGGTTACAATCCGAGTCTTCAAGCCAAAAGTTGCAAAGCGTGCAATAATACTCGACTCGTATAAGTGTGTATGAACAATATCATATTTTTCTTCTTTAACAAGTTTTCTTAATTTCTTAATACAATATACCATTATTTTGATATCACTAATTTTAAAAGGTGGCGCTTTAAAATCATAAATTTTTATATTCATGTTTTCTATTTCTTGTTTGAGAGGTTCACTCCGTCTAAGACAGCAGACATCTACTTGAAATCTTTTTCTATCTAAGTGTTTTAATGTAGTCACTAATAAATTCTCTGCTCCCCCTAAGCCTAAAGAATTTATTAAATACAATATTTTTGCTCCATTTGATAATTCAGCTTGCATCTTTTCGTTCATTCCCTTCAATATCTAACACAGTATCCCCTCTAGATAAACCAAGCAAAAACATGAAAAAACCTAAGAAGCTTGCAAATGAAGAAACTACAGAAAACGTTTCCTGGGTTATTAAAGTAATTAGTATTCCTGTATAGGCAAATATTAGACAATAATTATATTTTTTTAGTAATGGAATTGTACTTTTTTTATAATTCTTCAAAATATACATATATATTTTGATAAGCAAAATTATAAAGGATATCAATCCTATAATGCCTGTTTCACCAAGTACTGTTAAGAAATTATTATGTGCTCCCCAGCCACCGGTTGTAGGATATAAAAAATATCTAAAACCCATAAAACCTACTCCAAAAAATAATTGTAATAAACTATCAGGATAGTACTGAAAAAATTTATACCAAATAATGAATCTACTTCCTAAAGTAGTACTACTTATATCTCTTGAAAAAATCTTATTAATGTATAAAAATAAGTTGCTATTCTGTAACAATATATATATATATATAATAGTAATTGGAAGAAGAAATATAATATATTTTCTATATTTTTTATTAGACATAATAAATAAGAATAACGAAATTATAAATACTCCAATGGCTGCCATGGAATACGAATAAATGATTATTACTATAAATAATATAATGCTAGATAAATAACATATTTTTACTAAAAAGTTTTTGCTACTTTCAAAAAGTGCTAAAGTAACAAAAATTACTATCATCATATATATACCTAGATAAGCATAGTGAAAAGATAAATATCCTGTAATACCGCTTGTATACTGATCTCCGGTAATATTTTTGCCTATTCTAGCATATTCGTAAGTATAGGCAGCTAATATTGAATATTTTTGTAATAAGCCTATTATTGAAGTAAATAAACCTGAAATCCATACAATTTTTAAATAATTTTTAATATCTTTATCTTCTATAAAAGTCTGCACGAATATAAATATGGAAAAATATTGACTAATTTTAAAAACATGATAAATAGCATATTTTATTGCTGTAACATCATTATATTGAAATACACTTGCTAAAGACATAATTATAGCAAATACATAAAACACTATGGGATAGAAAAGTTTATTTTTCCTTAAAACAATTTTTCTTGTAAGCATCTTTAATAAAAAAGATATTAGAACTATAAAATAAAAAATATCATCTAAACGTATAAAAATACTTGGACCAAAATTTGTTTTAATAATAGGAATAGTAAAACAAAAAGAAAAAAGTAATGCATGTAAAATATATCTTATATCTAATGTTATCAAGAAAATAAAACTTAAGCTAACTACCAATGCAATTCCAATTTTAATATTTAGTAAAGATAATATTACTGCAATTAATCCAAAAATTAAGAAAGAAAATTGCATTTTATTCTTTTTTACATACAAACTAAAATGATTAAACATGAAACTCCTTGTCACCTTTCATTAGTGGATAACCCATTTCAAATTTATATTATTTACTTTTTGTTGAATAATTTGACATTATATTACTAATAAATTTGTTTGCATATCCATAAATTATTAATGAACACATCTCTTTTTTACAAACATTAATAATAAAAAATGCTAACCAGCATAATCCAGTAGTTAAAAAAAGAACTATTGCTTTAAGATAATAAGATGTTAAATCAATGTTATTAAAAATATATAGTTTTGCTATTAAGATTAAAATTAAAAAAATTACTGATGACCAGATAATTTTTTCAATATTTAAAATATTAAATGATGATTTACTAAAACATTTAAAGTATTTTTTGATAAGATAAATTGTTCCTAATAATGTTGAAAGAACAGTTGCAACCGCTAACCCGAAAATTCCAAAAATTTTAACAAAAATATAATTACCAATTATATTTCCAATCAACATTATTAACTCAAGATGTAAAATAATTTTATTGATGCCTTTAGAAAAAAACATTTGAAGCATTATTGAATTAATACATGACAACAACAAAGTAGGTACATAAATCATCAATACTTTTGAAGTTTTTATTGTATCATCTATATTAAAAGAACCTCTCATATACAGTATAGCAACTATTTCTTTACTAAATATAAAAATTACTATGCAAATAGGCAATACTAACCATATAATAATATTCAAAAACTTACTTAAATGTATATTTTCTTGATTATTCTTTTCATGAATCATACTTGACATTATAGGAAATATAGCTGTTAAAATAGGTTCAATAATAAAAGATTTTGGCAAATACAATATTCTAAAGGCATAATCAATTATAGAAACACTCCCTTCAGCCAAAGATATTCCAAAGAATTTGTCAACAACCAAGTTTAAGTTTCCAACTAGTGAAGCAAATATTGTTACTGAAAAACCATTACTTAACAATTTAAAATATTCTATATTAAAAAAATTACTAATTCTTAATCCACTGAATAATAAACTTATAAATAAGATTATAAATTGAATTATTGCCCCTGCAATAGTTGAATAAATTAACGCATTAATACCATAACGTCCACTAAATAAAAACATTCCTATCAATATTGTTAAGCTATTTATAAATGCAGCCATAGAATATAAAAAATGTTTTGTCTGGGCTATATAGTATATTTGGATAATATTTGACAAAGTTATAAAAACTATGATAATTGATAGTATTCTAAGCATATTAGCTACAAGATATTTATCCCCGTCTATACTATTAATCATTATAATATTAACAATAAAATTGCTAAAAAATATACATATTAGACTTATTACTGCTGACACTATTAAAAATACAAATATCAATGAGCTTATGGCTTTTTGTTGTTGTACATTTTCATATTTTGTAAAATATGGTATCAATACATTTCTGATAGATAAAATACTTGAAGTAATTATTGTTGGAATTAAAAGAGCTATTAAATAATAATCATTAGCTTTAGATGTACCATACTGCTCCGCTCTTATACTTTGTACTACAAAATTTAAAGCTCTATTTAGAACTGTGAACATAGACAGTACAAATACAGATATTGATATTTTTTTTAAAGTCAAAAAAATTCCTCCTAGAATTATTCAGTACAACAAAATATACTATTAATATTTAAAGTAAAAGTCAGTATTGTTGCATAAAATTTTTTAGCAAAAATCAACGGTAATAAATACCTGTTGGTAAAATGAAAACTCCTTGTTAATATTAGTGGTGGTATCCAAC
>NZ_JAIHAO010000062.1:0-8148 GCF_020054765.1 Caloramator sp.
AAAGTTGTTAATTTAGCTGTTAAATTAAGTCTTATACAGAGTATGTATAAAAGCTTTAATGTACTCTACCCATTGGAATATCTAATTTAAATAAAGTTTCAAAAAACCCCCCTATGTATAAGGGGTCAAATAGGTTTTTGTATACATCAGATGAATAAAAAATTAATTCAATATATTAATATTATATATTTTCCAATTTTTATTTGTCAATAAACAAAGTTACTATATATTCCTATAAATTCTTCTACACCGTATGCACAAAAATTACATTCTCTGGACTTAATGTTATAATAGCCTCCACCAACTGGTTATAGCTTGCGTGTCCTGAAAGAGGAATGTCAAAGAAAAATTGGCTATTTTCAAATATGTTTATTTCATTCATTATACTGTTGTTTTGGCTTATATACCCTACCTTAACAATTGCCGCATCCTTATCCTTTAATTCATAATAATACCTATAGGATGTGCTGTCCCTCTGAAACATACCTGAACTTACAATAAAAACATCATAGTTAAATAATTTAAATTTCATATCATTGTTTGATACACTCGTTAACCTATTTATTATATTTTTATCTATTTGTCTTTGAAAATAGTAGGTTATATCTGCTGCCTCACCATCTATTAAAGCTGGAGTCCTTAGGGAGTTATAACTTTGTAGAATAAGTGCAACCTCTTGAGCTCTTCCTATTGCAAAGCTTGGTATAAGGGTCTTTATTTGGTGGTTATTTAACTTCTTAACAACCTTTGAAAGGATAATTTGATTATCCCTATATTCTAATCCATCCTTTTTATTAAGGTATGTTCCCTCTATTGCAAGCAGGTCTATTTTTCCCCTCTGAATTAATTTTTTTAGATCCAAGCCTTCAACAGTAAATTGGTTGTTTAAGCAGAAGTCCCCTGTATAAATAAGTCTTTTATTTCCAAATAAAATATCATATCCACAGGAACCTAAAATATGTCCATTTCTAAAGGGAATTACACTAAATGTATTAAGTTTAACTACTTCATCATATTTTACAATATTAATATCAAATCCATCTAAACAAAATCCAACCTTTAAAATTAAATCATACGTTTGTCTTGTCATAAAAAACTTTAATCCAAATCCCTTTAAAACATCTATGCTGCCATAGTGGTCTAAATGTGCGTGGGTTATAAATACTCCCTCAACGTTTCTTATATCTACATTAAGTGCCCTTAGGAAACCTATAGCATCTATTTTACCAATATCATAATCATTATTATATGCACCACAATCGAGAATTAGATATTTACCTTTGTATTCAAGCAGGTGCATATTTGCAAGTCCATCGTCATAGGGATATGAATAGAACTTAAAATCCCTTGCTTCAAAATTATGATAACCAAATAAATCTACTATTTCAGAATCAATAGCCCTTAACGAAAGTGAATTTATATTAAAATTTAAATTCTTATCTATCATATTAGGAGTAAAAAACTCTTTATTTGCTGCATAGTTAAAATAAATTGGGCTAAATATACTTCCTAATACTGTGGCTATGTAGGTTTTGTAAAAGGAATCCTGTAATTCTTCAAAATATGATGAAAGCTTTAATATACTTTCCTTATCCTTATTCTTTCTTGCATTATATATAAGCTTCAACACATCATTATCGGATAAGCTGTCAAACTCACCCCTTAAATTAAGAGGAATTTCATCGTATTCAAATAATACACAAAACTCAATTAAATCCTTAACATCTACACTATTTTTATAAAACAAACCCTCAATCAGTTGCTGGTTCTTCTTTAATATTTTATTTGCAATGTTTATATATCCAAGTTTAAATAAAGATAAGACAAGGTATAGATAAAAGGCATCTATACCCGTCTTTTGAATTCCTATCTTTGAATATACATAGGTCATATAATAATCACCCCTGCGGTAGCTTTTTGTACAAAGACTACCTAAGGTTGACATATCCTTCCCTTCGAAAAAATCCTTTTCCAAGAAGATAATGCTTCTATCTTGAATATTAAAATCAAGCATTTGCTTCAATACCTCCAGGATTTACGTTGTTTAGAATTGACATCGCCTTTGTTCTTATACTACTGCTAAAGCTTTCATTATTCATAACATAGAATAGGAATTTTTCTATGTAGCCTGGAATATTGTTTTCACCTATAAATTTATTAATTAAAGATAATACTGCATCATATACATTAGGTGCTCTCCAAACAACTTCTTTATCCTTATATCCCATCTTTTCAAATATTATCTCTAAAATTGGTTTAAATTCATTTTCAACTGCAGGTATAACAAGCTGTATGTTCTTTAATGCCTTTAATATCTTTGATGAATCTGTTGAAAGAATATTTTCCTTAAACTTTTCTATAATCATTACTCTAAGTTCTGGTACACTCTTATAAATCTGCCTAATAACCTCAGAAACCTCTTCTGCTATTGTTGTTTTTTCTTCAAAAAGCTCAGATGCAAGCTTTTCTGTATAGCTGTTATCTTTAATTAGTGCAAAATATGCCCAAACATATACTTTATAGTCAACTTTTTGAAGATATTTTTCAATTATAAATTCTTTACCTTCGGAATATGCTAAAAATCCTAATGTCATTATGGCATCTTTAATATCCTTTTTACTACATTGGTGATTTTTTAGAGTATTTATAATATAATCTCCTGCCTCTTTTCTATTTGTAAACCTTAGTGCAAATAGGGAATGTCCCCTTAAGTTTTCATTATTTAGTGCTAAATATAGTTCATCTAATGCCTCTTTTTTCTTAATCTCATCTATTTTAGCACCCACTGCCGCAATTCTTGCAAGTTTAATATAGTATGGTCTATTTTTAACTTGAACATTGTTTCCTGTATCTGTTATTACACCTTGAGTTATAAGTTCAGACAACACCTTTCTTCCAAAGGATCTTATATTTTTTGAATTATAGGCATCCTCAATAATACGTTTTCCATCAGGTAAAAACAAATATACCTTAGATTTAAAATAGTTAGCTATCTGTCTATCCTTTTCATTCTCCTTCTCAAGTATCTTTATAAAGGATAAAATGTAAGGAAGTGCATCTTCATTTCCAGTGTCCATAAGGGCTTTAAAAAGATCCACCCTTAAATTTTCATCATAATAAAATCTGTTGTAGGCAATCTTTAGCAGGTCTAACTTACCTAACTTACCACACAGCTTAATTGCAATTCGAAGCTGAGGAGTCCAAGTCCACTTTTTTAATATATGTTCAAGTTCCTCATTTATATACTCGCTGCAATTGAATGTATATAGTATATCAACAAGTTCATCTATGAAATTCTTAAAATTTAAATATTTATTAATTGTCTTTGTCGCATATATGGCACATCCTACAGGAGATATTTTCCTTGATTGCATCAAACTGCATTTATCTCTTAATCTAAAAAGCATATTATTATATGACCTTGTATCCATTTGCTTAATCTTTTCATATATATGAACAAATTCCTCGACATCATTTTCGGAGAATTCCCAATAAAATAAACCATTTTCTGTTCCTATAGGTTGAAGGCCTGGAGTTGAAAACTTATCTTTTATATCTATATTAATACCCTTAGGAAAAACACCTCTTACAATTCCTAATTGATCAAAAGACTTCATTAGCATCATAATTCACTTCTCCTTTCTTCCAATTCAACATCACTTTCTATGTTTAAATTAAATCTTGTTTCGTTCCTACCGTCTTTCACAATCATTACCATAGTCAAATACTTATTTTCATTTATTTCGTATTCAATATCTATTGGTGTTCCTGTTTGTATTGGAACATTGAATTTTGCAAGATAAGATTTTTGAATTCTAAGCTTTGAGCTATATGGACTCTTACCTGCATATATATCTACCTTTATACCAGATGGTGAGGTAGTTCTTAATTTTCCTGTTAGCCTTCCTTTATAAGGCACAGGATGATTTGCCTCTATTATGGTATGAGGCAGTCCTTCATTTACGTCAATCATTATAGCCTCTGCCAAGACCTTTGTTATATCCATTCCCATCATAACGTCATTTTTTACTGTAAAAGCATTTTGTTTTGTAGTTTGTGATACCCTCTTATTTTCTACGCTGTAGTAATGATAAACTGCTGCACCTCTTGCTACTGACTCCATAGGTCTTGAAGAAACTATGATTGGTTTATTTAGTATTTCAAATAGCCTTTCTTTAACTTTTGGGTATTTGCTCATACCACCTGTTAAGTAAACATAATCTATAGAAGAAGGCCTAATTCGATAGCCATTTAGTGTATCTAATATTGGCTCTTCTATGTTTTTTTGTTTTCTTTGTTCGTTTAAAATTTTAGTTTTGTTTTTGGGTTTGTAGTATAGACTCTCTGTTGCCTTATCAAACTCCTTCTTTGTTATCTTAAATTCAAAGGCTTTGTCTTTATAAAAATCAACAATTGCCTTTGTAAAGGATAATTCGTTTTCATTTACTGGAATACCCATCATTTTTCTGGTTTCTATCTCTGAAGCCATTTTTTCCTTAGCTTCTTCACAAAATACCGCAAGTTTACTTACCATAGATGTAAGCTCTTGCTTTGATATATCATCTGGGTCAATATCATTTTCCTCTAAGAATTTATTTAGTAAATATTCTGCTGCCCAAAAGTCAAAATCAACACCACCTAATTCGTCATATCTACCAACAGCTATTTCTTGGAAATCAAGTTTATTTCCGCTCTTTACAACGTCAATTACTGAAACGTCGCAGGTTCCTCCCCCTAAATCAAATACCAGTATTCTTTTCTTTGTTGAAAAATCTATGCTTTGGCAGCTTACATCCATAACTGCCTGTTGGTTTATGTAATCTATCAAGGCTGCTGTTGGTTCTGGAAGAATATCTATATTTTCAAATCCTGCCATCTTTGCTGCCTCTATTGTGTCATTTATTTGGTCTGTATTGAAGGAAGCTGGTACTGTTATAACCACATCCTTTACATCAGTAAAGAGGTAATTATCTGCTGAATTTTTGCACATCTTTAGAACTGCCGCTGCTACATCCTTTGGTCTTATTACCTTATCATCTACCTCCCATTTAAAATCTAATCCCATATACCTTTTGCTATTTGAAATAACTCTTAGAGACTGCAAATCCCTCATTGACTTACCTATTTCACCTACGTATCTTAATCCATCGTAGTCTACAAACATTACAGATGGAATACTATCCTTTTCTATTAAAACTTTGTTCCTGTCAAATTGTTTTATAGGGACTATTTGAGTTATGAAATTTCCATACACATCCTTAGCGCCAACTGAAACAACAGTATTAGTTGTACCTAAATCTATTGCAAGATAAGCACCTGCCACATTAATTCCTCCTTTACACTTCAATCATAGGGTTTATAATATGTTCATCTTTGTATTTCCAACCTGGGAATATTACCTTTTTATAACCTGGTGAGTATACTCCCATATCCTTATTTAGTCTATATTTTGTTCCTATTTCATCTGCCTGCAAATCGATAATTCCAAGTAGATTGCTATTGTCAGCATAAACATCAAGCTTTTCAAGGGCTCTAAATAGATTTTTTACATAAAGCTTTATATCGTTTATATCATACTCTGCATCCATAAATGACCACATATAAAGTCTGTCTAAAACAAGTCCAAAGCTTTTTTCATTTAATGTATTAATTAACTCTGCTACTATGTTCTTCTTTTGCTCATCTAATGCCCTGTTTAAGTCCTCAATTTTTTTGTTTAATCTTTTGTATTCTAATTCAAATAGGTTTAATCTCTCCTTTAATTCCTCTATATCATCTAATTCTTTGCTATCGTCTTGTTCTATATCTTCATCTTTTTTTGCGTCAATTTCTAAATTTTCTATATGTTTTATTTCTACTTCATCTTGTCTTTTTCTATTATCATATTTGAAGTTATTTTTATTTTTGCGTAATTCCATCATTTTTTCTTTTATATCATTGAATAGCTGTGTTATCTCTTTTTCATAATTTTTAAACCATTTTTTTAAATCAAGAAATACATCATTTTTACTATATGAATATAAATTATATCTTTTTAAAATTTTATCTATGTAACCCTTAACTTCTTCTTTCCTATAATCATTAATTATATTCTCAATGTATTTGAAAACACTTTCTACTGTTACATCTTGAACACTCTCAGCATCTATTATTGCTCTTTTTATTACAATATCAATAAGTATATACTCTAAAATAAAATATTTAGTTTCACCATTTTTATATTTTAAATAACTTCCTTTTAAACAATGTAAATAAGTCTCAACTAATTCCCTATTAAATACTTCATCTTCTTCAAATAAAATACTCCAATTTTTCTCTATATTATCAATTATTTTTCCTTCCAAAACAGTCCCATTATCTATTAATACATCTATCTTTGGTAAAGCCCCCTTTTTATAATTATTAAATATTTCTTTTATAAAATCTCTTTTTTCTTCTCTAAACTCCCTATAACTAAAATTTTCTCTCCTTGTTCTCTCTTCTCTTTGCATTTATCATCCCTCCGCATTTGATTAGTTTTAATTTTAATAAAGTATCATATAGTTTTTATTGCATAAAATTGAGTAATCTATTGATTAGAGCTAACACAAACTATTTATTATATTAATAAAAATTTTAAGAATATATGACAAACCTACTTTAAAATATTCTACAAATTTTCAAAATTCCTTTACATTTCTCAACTTTTTTAAATATAGGACAATTTTGCATAATAAAAAAACATCAACCCATAAAGAGTTGATGTTTTTTTATTATGCAACAACTATAACCGCAAAATTTGTAGCTGCTTCATAGCATATATTACATAGAGTATTATAAACGTGGTGTATTATAATAGCTTTATATATAGCTTTAACATCATTTACTACAAAGCTTGATACTTCTTCATCTGAAAGAGGGATATAAATTTTACTTACACTCTGGTTAACATACCTTTCTACCTTCTTGTCAATCATCCTATTTGTATATATTAGCTTTTCTAAGTTTGTTATTATACCGCTATTTTGCAGCATTAAGAGTACACTTACTATATCGATTATTTTTTTATCTCCTGAATAATCATACACATTTTCCTTTTGCATTTTAAGTTCAAGTCCCTTATATTTCTCAATTGCCTTTTCATTTATTTTTACGCTGCCTGTAAGTATCTTTTTTATATCAGATGCTTTTATTTCTTTTTCAGAATTAATTGTTTCTATTGCAGCTAAAAATTTTATAAACATATTGTATGCTTCCTTTGATAGTGTCCTTTTACCCTTATAATTTGCATTTAATTTAATAGTAAAAATCTTTTTGCTTAGATTCTCATATGCTCCAAATCCCTTTATACCCTTTAGATATTCAGCTTCTTCTTTAATCTTTTCCTTTAGGGTATTTGTAAAATTTGGAGAGAGATTGTAATTTAAAGATACAGCATCCACAAACCTGTTTATTTTGTCAATGTCTCTTTTGGCTATAATCTCCTCTAATTTTCTAATCTCCTGTACATTTAATGGGAGATTTAAAAGAAGAAGTTTTTTTACATTATTCCAAGATTTTAATTTAAATTTTAATACCATAAAACAAAACCTCCTATAGAATATTTTCTGAAAATGGACGCACTTATAGTGCGAAACCATTCAAATTTTAAAAATATATTATTCTATAGGAGTGCTAAACTCACAATATTTACTTTGCTTTTATTTTACTATAGAATTTATTTACTGTCAATACAATTTTGTAAAATAATTTATCAATAAATGATAAGCCAAGCATTCTCAATGCTTGGCTTATAAAAATATTAAATTTAGTTATCCATCCCTTCAAACAGGTCATATTCATTTCCACTTTGACAAACTTCCGCCAAAGGATTTACATCCATACATGTGATAATCCCTTCAAACAGGTCATATTCATTTCCACACAGAAGATACAGATAGAGCGCTTGGCATTGTATATACGGTGATAATCCCTTCAAACAGGTCATATTCATTTCCACAAAAAAGCCTTTTGCGACACGCAAAGAGGCTATGGAGTGATAATCCCTTCAAACAGGTCATATTCATTTCCACAGCACCCTTTTTGATCCCTTGAAAAATCTGGGCTGAAGGAGGCTATTTTTAAAACCCCCAAAAAAGTTGTTAATTTAGCTGTTAAATTAAGTCTTAT
>NZ_JAIHAO010000063.1:0-7776 GCF_020054765.1 Caloramator sp.
AGAAGAATACAATAAATATGGTTATCTTACAAACTTCCAAGGCGTAGATTTGTTCGAGATACCACAAAGAATTATTGCTGGAACTTATGATTTTGCTATAGATAACAATACGATTTATGTTGTTTCTATGGGTAGCGACAAGATTGCTAAGATAGCATTTGAAGGTGAGGCTATTATAAATGAATCTACAAATAGCCAAAATGCCGATATGACAGTAGATTACACATTTATTAAATCTTATGATGTGGGTGTAGTAACATCTGCAAGATATGGTATTATGAAATTAGCTTAATTTTATAGGGTAGGGTTCTCCCCTACCCTTCTATAAATTTAAGGAGGGGTTTTATGCCGAGAAAAAAGAATGAAGTTGATATTGAAACAATGGAAGGAATTGATTATGCAAAAGAAAATGAGAAATTAAAAGAAGAAATAGAGCAACTTAAAAAAATGATAGAAGAATTGCGTAAGGAAAAAGAAAATATTATTGATATACCTGAATCTACTGTTAGTGAAATACCTTTGAATAAATTAATAAAAGTAGTTAGCTTATTTCATGGCATTTTGAACTTAATAACTAATTCTGGTAAGGTAATTACTTTTAATCATTTTGGTGCAATTAAACCTATTACTTTTGGTGATTTAATGGAAATTTGTGATAGA
The DNA here is from genome assembly GCF_020054765.1 of Caloramator sp. Classification (NCBI taxonomy): domain Bacteria; kingdom Bacillati; phylum Bacillota; class Clostridia; order Eubacteriales; family Clostridiaceae; genus Caloramator; species Caloramator sp. Next base: position 661 of record NZ_JAIHAO010000063.1, read on the forward strand.
CAGAAAAGGCTTGCTGAAGAAGGATATTTTATGATTTTGGATAAAGATGCCGTAGAAGCACTTTATTTAACTGAAGCTTATAAGAAAATAGTAAGCAAAGAGGTTATTGAAAATATAATAACTTTACCAGAAGAAAAAATTAAAGAGATACTGGAAAATACTACTGATGCTATTAAGGAATCTATTATTGATACCATCATAAAGGGTATTAATGCTGGTGATATAAGATATTTAGACAAAAACAAGATCTATTTTATTGGACAGATATTAGGTAAGGATTTATTTAAGATGGCTGAGGACGTTAAGGTATATAACGTCCAATAGGGGGTGTAAATTTTGGCTACACCTTATTCAAATATTTATAAACGTTTTTTAGCAAAAATTGATGATATGACATTGGCAAATATGACTCAAGCTGATGCAGAGGCAAGAATGTATGATTATTTATTAGCTGCTATTTCAAATTTTTATGTGTGCAAAACTAATTTGAATGATAGAGATGATGCTCTACAACAATTTAATCAAACATTGTCTGGTATTGAAGAAGATATACTTGCTACTTTAATGGTAATTGAATGGCTATCCCCTTATATTAACTCTTTAATGGTTGTGAAACAAAAAATGACTGGTGATTTCAAATTAACTTCTCAAGCGCAGCATTTACATGAATTACAAATGCTTAGAGAAGCTACTAAGCGTGACGTAGAGGATAAAATTGCAAGATATACTTATAAGTATGGTGATTTTGCATGACGTATTTTGATGATTACAAAAAACGTGTATTAAGTAGTGGTGTCACATATAGTGAAAGAATTAGGAATGATTATCAAATGTTGTTGGATTTATTATTTGAGGATTCTCCAAATCTTATTATTATTAAACATAATGGTGTAGAAAAGAAAGTCAGATTGAAGGATTATCAACCACGAGGCGCAAGCACAGTATTTGCTTCTATGATAGGCGATAACTATAAAGAGATATATTTTAAGGATTTAAATGATATACCTAAACTAGGTGATATTTTTGAATACAATAATTATAAATGGTTATGTGTTAATACTCAACACTCCCCCACTACCAATTCTTGTATTATTAGAAAATGTACTAATGTTTTAAAATTTGGGGATTATAGCTTACCATGTTTTTTGGAAAATTATAAAAATACTTTAAATGAAAAAGAAATAACTGTTACTACTGACAAGATTTTATGTGTTACTCAGTATAATGATATTTCGAAACAAATAGTCAAATTAATGCCAATACGTTTTGTACTTAATAATACTGTTTGGAAAGTTGTTGGTTCTGATGATGGTTTATCGAAGAGTATTGATGGGTATGGATTATTGTTTTTAACACTTGCTTTTGATCAGGTTAATCCTAAAGATGATCTTGTAAATGGAATTGCTTATAACGATAAAACTGTAGAAATATTGCCTTACGTAATTAATGGTTCAACTACAATTATATTAGGGCAAGACCAATCTTATTATATAATTGATAAAAATGGTAATGTAGTCACGGATCAAGTGTTTACTTGGAGTTTGAGCAACACTAATGCACAAATAATTAGTTATACTGATTACTCATGTGTAGTACGGGGTGTGTCTGAAGGAGAATTTGTATTAACAGCAACTTCAGACACAACAGTATTAACTAAAACAATTACAATTCAGAGTTCTTTGTGGTAGGTGTTTATATTGAGTACATTTGTTAGTTTGAAGTTTAAATTCATCGAAGAGAATTTAAGTAAGATGTTAATGTTACTTATTAATAATCAAAATTTTAAAAGATATATTGTGTATCTCGATAAATATCCATTAGATCCTTCCCTACCCGATGTTAATGATAATTTAATTAATAAAAACATAATTTTATCACCTTTTAGTGATGAGATTTTAAATGATATGCAAGTAAAAATATTTTTTAATCCTTATGAAGGAAATTTGCAAAATGTTGGGATTGGATATGATGTTTATGTATTAGATATAATTGTGCCAATTAAGTATTGGTTGATTAGTGGTAAAGGAGAAATAAGAGTGTTTAGGATTGCTAAAGAGATTGCTAATGTGCTTGACAACCAATATATTGCAGGTAATAACAGGGTAAATATTACAAGATATAGATTATTCAAAGTGAATAATTCTTATGCGGGGTTGACTTTGTGGATTAATGTAAGCAATGCCACTGTTAAGGGGGATTAATTGTGATTATTAATGAAGAAACAATCCCAGACATTAGAGAATTATATATTTTGGGATTACCTATAAAAACAAAAATTGGCAATATTCATTTTGCAAAGGTAAAAGATTATTATACTGTTTTAACATTTTTGCCTTATATTTTTTTAACCAAAGAAGATATTTATGAATTGTTTGAAGATAAAAAAATGGCTGAAGAACAGCTTAAAGATATACCATTTTTAATAATTATAAAAAATATTCCAGATTTGTATTTAATATATAAGAAAATTTTTTATTTTTTCTTTAAAGAAGATGTGTTTGATTTAGTAGAAACCGATGATGAATTGAATTATTATTTAAATTTAATGAAAACTATGAATTGTTTGCATTATGAGAAGCCAAGCAAAGACCCAGAAATTGCTAAATTTGATATGTATGATAGAATTTACAAAGAAAAAAGGGGATTAATTGTTACATTTGAGGCAATGGTTACAAGTGTTGAACTTATCTCACGCCAAAATGCTTTAGATATGACTATCTATAAACTTAATGCTTTATTTAATAGGATTATGGCTTTCGAGAATTATCGTACATCTGTGTTGTTTGCTACTGTAGCTCCAGATGTACAAATTGAAAATTGGTTTAAACATATTGATGTAAATTATAATAATAAAAATAATAAAACATTTTTAAAAGATTATATAAAAGAAATGGAAAAAATTTTTAATAATTAATAATTTAAGGAGGTAGTATATATGAATAACTTGATTTTGAGAGATACAGCTGAGGTGTATTTAAAGGATTTATTAGATCCAACAAGAGTGTATTTTTTAGGTTTGACTAACAAGGCAGATATTTCGCAATCAGTAGAACAAGAAATTCTTCGTGGCGGTATAGGTAATGGCATTATTGGTATGATGCAATACAATAAGCAAATAGAGTTTACAGTAACGACACTACTCCATGCTGATGATATTGTTGCGATTCAAAGTGGAGCAAAACAAGTCAGTGGCGAGTATACCGTACAAGCTAATGAAAAACATCAATTGGTTAATGGTCAATTTACATTGACTGGTACTCCATCGAGTGGTAGTGTTATAGTGTTAGATCCTCAAGGAAAACAGGTTACAGCTACTTATGATGCTACTACAAAAACTGTGACTGTTACTGATGGAGTTGAAGGTGCTTATTATATCGCTTTGTATTCGACATCTGTAACTGGTGAAGCAATACCACTTGATGCTTCTATGTTCCCAAGAAATTATTATGTAGAATTGCATACTATTGCTGTTGATGCTGAAACAAATGCTCCAGCAGCTGATATATATTGGGTTTTTGAGAAGGCTGTTCCTGATGGTGCATTGGCTGTGTCACATGAAGCAGGTCAAAACAATGGAGATACAATTAAATTTACAGCTATGACACCTATTAATTCTACGAGTATAGGGCGATATATAGTAGTTCCAAGATCATAATTTTTAGGGTAGGGCTTTCCCTTACCCTTTTCTTTTTTTAAAAAGGGGTGAATAAAATGCCAGATTTAAAGACTCAATTACAACTAATTCAACAAAAAATTCAGTCTAAAATTGCTGATGCTATGAATAATGAAGTGGCTGACGTAGTTAGAAAAGTAGAACAAGAAGCTATCCAAGAAGAAGTTTTTGATAAATATCCTAATCCTGTAGAATATATAAGACGTAGTGTTGGTGGGCTAGATGATCCTAATAATATGGTGGCTAATACTCAATTACAAGCAGATGGTTCAGTTCTTTTAACGGTGGAAAATATTACAATGAGTAACCCTAATTATTTGCCAGAGGGTAAAGAGCCTTTTAAAATTGCGGGTGTAATAGAATATGGGCATGGTTGGAATGGATATGGTTACGATTATCCCCGTAAGGGAGCGCCTTATATGAAGGGTAGACCTTTTATTAGAAGTACTGCTGAACAATTAAAGAATAATCCCGAAATTGTTAAAGCTTTTAAAAAGGGATTGCGTCGTAATGGTTTAAATGTGAAGTAGAAAATAACCGTAAGGTTAACATAGATATTTTTTTGCAAGAAAAGAGGTGCGAAAATGGCAGAAAGAAGTAAACGAATAGAGTTGTATGATGAAGAAAAACTTAAAAAAGTTAATCCAGAAAATATGAAACTATACAAAAAATATGAAATGGATATGACTATTCGTGAACTCTCCCCTGCTACTATTTATAATTACAAAACTGATTTATTTTCATGGTTTATATATATATACGAGAATCAAGGTAATCAATCTGTACTTGACTTAACCGAAGATGATATAGCGGAATTTATATATTATTGTAAACAAGAAGGCAATAATACACGCAGATTGAAGCGTAGAATTTCATCTCTTTCGGCATTTTATAAATTTTTAAGAAGGAAAAGATTAATTAAAGAAAACCCAATGGAATTTATCGAAAGACCTCGTAAGGATATAGATATAGTTGTGCAGACATTTTTAACAAAAGAACAAGTGAAATTGATGAAACAAAAGCTTAAAGAATATGGAAATTTGCAGTTAGAAACTTATGCACTATTGAGTTTATCTACAATGGCTCGTGTAAATGCCATATCAAATATTAAATGGGAGCAAATAGATTTTGAAAATATGACTATAGACAATGTGTTAGAAAAAGAAGGAAAATTAGTTACATTATATTTTGATGAAGAAGTAAGAGACTTATTGTTAAAACTCAAAGAAAGTCGTGAAGCTTTAGGGATTGATAGTGAGTATGTGTTTTTAGTTAAAAATGGTGGCAAATATACAAAAGCAACTGTAAGTACATTATATAGTTGGGCTAAAAAGATTGGTGAAATGATTGGAGTCCCTACCTTACATCCTCATGATTTCAGACATTCTGGTAGCCAATTACTCAAATTAGCTGGTATGCCTATCGAAATGATTTCCGAATTATTAAACCACAAAGGTTTAGATGTTACTAAAAAACATTATTTAAGACAAGACAAACAACAAATTCAGCGTGAAAAAAGTAAATATAAAATTTTGTAGGAGGTAAAATTATGGGGAAAAAGTTAACCTACAACGAAATTAAAAAAGTTGACGGGAAAAATTATACCCAAAAGAAGATTGAAGTAAATGGGTACGAAATATTAATAGATGAAAAATTCAGACCAACAAAAATACATAGGATGATATTGGAATTTTTAGAAAAGATGGAGTATGCACGTGAAAATAATATAAATTTAAACTTACTTGATTACTATCCCCTTCTTTTAATGAAGTATTTTACTAATATTCCTATTCCTGATGAATTAGAAAAACAAATTGTAGTGTATGAATATCTTATTGATAATGGCTTTTTTGAAGAAATAATAAAGAGCTTTCCCAAAGAAGAAATAAAGAAAACGGTGGAGCATGTACGTAATTTTGCAGATAATTATAAACAATTAGTGAATAATTCTGATTTTTTGCAGGGGTTGTTAGAGGCAGAGGGGTAGGTGTTGTTGCTTGAGAAAGGCAGGTGAATAAAATGGAAGATTTGATTTTGCAGATATTAGGTAGTTTAGACATAGATAAAACAACAGATAATATTAACGCACAACTCAAGTCTTTGTCGAGTAAATTGGATAGTTTAAAGTTGAACTTAGGGATAGATAAAGAGGTTATAAATGTTTTTCGTGATTTTACAAAGCAAATGGGAAATGTTAAAGCAATGATTGAAGAACTAAACAAAGTTACTAAAACTGAAATTGAAATTAGAAAACAACAAGATGGTACCATTCAAACAATACAAAAAGACTATTTAAAAAGTGGGGAAATTATTGAAAGAACTACTACTCAAATTGACAAACAGACTGGAGCGATAAATAAAAATATTGAAGCATTAATTAGACAAGAGCAAGCTTTGGATAATGTAATGAAAATTAAAGAAAAATACAAAGTTGATAGTGGTGGAGCAACTTTAGAATCTTTAACCAAAACCATTGATACCGATATTGGTAAATTAACTGTTACTACTACACCGACAGGTAATATTAGTACAGTAACAAGTGAAGTAGATTATCAAAAACAAATAGATTTTATACGCAGACTTCAACAAGAACTCGAGCAATTACATAATCGATCAGCTGATCTATTTGATAATATTAAAAATCCCGAAGCACAAGCATTTTTAGTTGATATGCAACATGAATACAAAAAAATTACTGATGAATTATCGCAATTTTATGAAAAAAAACAAATATTAACTGAAGAAGATAAACAACGTCTTTCTAATTATGTGAAATATTATAAAGAACAATTTAATGAGATTATTAAACTAGAAAAACAATTAGAAACCGAAGAAGAGAAACGTATTGCTTGGCAAGAAAAGCAAGTTGCTTCTTTAGAAAGCCAAATGTCAAAATTTAGTTCTACTGTATTAACTGCTCCTATTGATAAAACTTCAACTGAGTATCAAAGGATAGTTGGTGTAATTAATGAAATTAATCAGCAAATTAATTTGTATAGAAATAATGAAAATATATTAACAAATGAAGTGTTGAAAAATATTCAAAATAGAATTGCAACGCTTAAACAAGAATATGAGCAATTAGTTCGAACTGAAAAAGAACGGGCTCGTATTATGTCTTTAGGTACAAAGACAGATATTAAATTTACTGGTTTTGATGATGAGTCAATAAAAAGATATGCGCAAGCAATATATGGTGCAGGTGTTGAAATACGTAATCTTTCAAAAGTTACAGCAGATGGAGATTCTCGTATTAGAACTTTTATTGCTCGTATAAAGGAAGCCAATGGAACATTTAGAGAGGTAAAAGTTGCTGTTGATGAAGCTACTAGGTCTGTATATACAGGTATAGAACAAATAGGTAATCTTGCTGGTAAAGATGTAGGTTTAATAGGTGCTTTAAAAGTTGCTTTTGAAAGGTTTCCTGTTTGGCTTGTAGCTTC
>NZ_JAIHAO010000064.1:0-7573 GCF_020054765.1 Caloramator sp.
GTTGTCTTACCGTGGTCTACGTGTCCTATTGTTCCTATGTTTACGTGTGGCTTGGTTCTCTCAAAATGTGCCTTTGCCATTTCTCTTCTCCTCCTTTATGTATAGTTTTAAATATAGCTAAATTTGAACTTCCCTTTTTGGGTTCCTGCTTCACAGATTCTTAATCTCCACAGGCGTAACTTCGGGTTGTTCATACCCTACTTTATTTTTTCGCCCATTTTTAAATGGGGCGATATGTCTAACAGAAAAACTTACCCTGGTGTTTCATAAAAGTAAAATAATGGAGCCCATGATCGGGATTGAACCGACGACCTCCACCTTACCAAGGTGACGCTCTGCCTACTGAGCTACATGGGCAAAGCTCAGAATACACTTCAGTATTATATTGTACACTCTTTAAAAAAATATGTCAATATTATAATTAATCCTCTGTTAATAACTTCTCTATCTTTCTTTTTACCCTTTGAAGTGCATTATCGATGGATTTTGCATGTCTATCTAAATCACAGGCAATCTCCTGATAGGTCTTTCCATTAAGATAACTTCTTAAAACCTCAAGCTCTAAATCACTTAATACTTCCCTCATTCTTCTTTCAATCTTTTTTCTTTGCTCCCTGCTTATTATAAGTTCCTCTGGGTCTGACACATATATCGTAGATAAAACGTCAATAAGAGTTCTGTCTGATTCTTCATCATAAACAGGTTTATTTAGAGATATGTAACTATTTAAAGGAATATGTTTCTGTCTTGTTGCCGTTTTAATTGCTGTTATTATTTGTCTTGTTATGCATATTTCAGCAAAAGCCCTAAATGAAGCAAGAGTTTCGGGTCTAAAATCTCTAATCGCTTTATATAGACCTATCATACCCTCTTGATATAAATCTTCCTTTTCAGCACCTACCAAAAAATAACTCTTAGCCTTTGATTTAACATAATTTTTATATTTATTAATTAAATATTCCTCGGCTTTTGTATCCCCCTTTTTGGCAAGTTCAACAATTTCTTCATCCACCATATCAATATATTTCAACATTTTATTTTGTGTAGCTACATTATAACTCAATTTAACCCCCCCTAAATCAAAGGCCTCAACTAAGTTAAATTATAATGCGAAATTTTCCACAAATCAAGTATTTTCAACGCTTTCGACGCATTCTTTCAAGTTTTTCCAAAATCTCATCTTCTAAAACATCGGCAAGTGTTATAGTTTTATCTTTATAGCTAACATTCGACTTTTTCTGAACATCCTTTTTTAAAGACTCTATCTCCCACCAAAGCTCTGATGGTGTAATTCGTGCACCACCCATCTGAAGTACTATTCTTTGTTCTATGTAATCAGAGGTAACAACATAAACTTGCCCTTTTTTAGAATACTGAGCAACACTTCTTTCTATAAAACAATCCGCAGTTTCGCCCTCTTTTGTATATACTACCTCGATATTTCCTACCATTTGTACGCTCTCTATATTACCTTTTTTAAGATGTGCATCAAATACAACTATTATGTATGTATTTTTTACAACAGAATACTCCTGCAATAAATCAACAAGTTTATCTCTTGCATAATCTAAATTTTCATCTTTAATACTTTTTAAAACCTTCCATTGATTTATAACATTGTATCCATCAACAAACATATATCTTGTAAACTCCACCTTATATTCCCCTCTGTCTTATAACTTCATACATAACAACTCCTGCTGCAACAGATGCATTTAAGGAATTGACTTCCCCCATCATTGGTATTTTTACAATTATATCACAATTTTCTTTAACAAGCCTTGAAAGACCCTTACCTTCACTTCCAATAACAAGTCCAATAGGTCCCTTTAGATTTGTTTTGTAGCTTACCTCACCATCCATATCTGTTCCTATTATCCAAAGCCCTTTTTCCTTTAATTCCTTTATAGTTTGAGTTAAGTTTGTAACCTTAGCAACCTTTGTATGCATTGCTGCCCCAGCAGATGCCTTTATAACAGTAGGTGTAACTAACGCAGATCTTCTTTTTAAAATTATAACTCCGTGGGCACCAAATACATTGGCAGACCTTATAATGGACCCTAAATTATGGGGGTCCTCAATTTCATCAAGCAGTATCACAAAGGGTTCTTCACCCTTATTTTTTGCATATTCTAAAATCTCATCTACAGTTGAATATTTATAGGGAGATACCTGTGCAATAACCCCTTGATGAACATTAATTACAGACATATCATCAAGCTTTTTTCTATCAACTTCAATAACAGGAATTCCCCTTTCCTTTGCTAACGCATTTATGAGTTTCATAGGCCCTTCTTGAGATAAACCCTTTGCAATATAAATCTTTTCTACTGTAGTCTCTGATTTTAAAGCCTCTATAACGGGATTTTTCCCTTCAACTATATTTTCCATATTTTCATTTTTAAAATCGGTCTTCCTCTTTTTTTTATCCATAACTTTTCTCTCCTTTATATGTTTTGTAAATATCTTTCCCTAATCTCCTTCTGTTTACCACAGCTCATATTTCCTTCTTTGCAAGCACCTCTTACACAGGATGGGCCTGCATACTTAAATATAGTTGGTGCCACTTGTTTTACAAGTTTTAACATTTCATTCGCCACCTGTCTTATTTCCCATTGTGCTCTTGTGCAACATCTATGATTAAAGAAATTTAAGAGCGTTCTTGCATTCATTGTAACAACAATTTTAGTTTCACAGGCATTTGGAAAAACATAGCGTGCATCTTCAATTGCCATCTTTTCAGCCCTTCTTTCAGCACTCTTTTCATCTTCTCCCTCTTCAATTAATCTTTTTTTATGGTTCTCCTTTAATATAGCCGCAATTTTATCATAGTATTCTTGATCCTTCACCATTGCCTCTATAAACAAATTCAATGCCTCCTCATTCTGTGCAATTGCTGGAGGAATAACATACTCAAATTGATTAAGCCTAACATATCTTTGGCTTTGTTGTGAATATGAAGCGATTCTATGTCTTACAAGCTGATGACTGCAAGCTCTTGATATACCTTCTATCGCAAAAGTAAAACTTATGTGTTCTATAGGAGACTCATGCCCTAAAGACATAAGCATATTTAAAAATTTCTGTGTTGATTCATCATCAAGTTTTTTAGAAATTTCTTCAACTCCAACTGCACTATAACATAACTTCGCAGCCGAAGCCACTATTTTTTCCGCATCAGGAGTATAGGCCAAAAGCTCAACTTTTAATTTTGATTCCATAAAAACACCATCCCTCACATATTAATTCTATTTAATGTAATATCTATAATTTCGTCAAGTCTTTCGTATCTTCTTGTTAAAAAAAGATATCCTATTAATCCTTCAAAGGCTGTAGCCATCTTATAATCAAACAAATTTGCATTTTTAGGAACGTGTCCAACCTTTGCATTTCTTGTTCTCCTTACTATATCAAGTTCCTCTTCTGTAAGAATAGGTTCAATTTCCCTTAAAAACTGTGCTTGATTTGAAGCCTTTACATACATAATTGAAGCTCTATGAATTTGATTTGGCTTTACTATACCCTTTGTAATAAGATGACTTCTTACAAACATCTCATATACCGCATCTCCAATATATGCCCAAATAATAGGATTAAGTAATCCCACTTCCCTTTCACTAAGTCCAATATACTTGTCAACATTTAACATTTTATGCTCCCTTTCTTAATCTTATTTAATATTAACTTTACACCATTATAACAAAAATATATTATTATATTAATAAAAATATTTGGAGGTTAATATGAAAAGAGTAAAATCTTTTATCTTTGAAAACGATATTAGAATTTTATATGCTTTTAATATAATATACAAACGAAAACTTTTTGACAAGTTGATGCCAATAGTAACCCATCTTGGTGGACCAGTCTTTACTATTATGATGCCTGTTTTGCTTATGTTATTTGGAAATGACTATTTGAAAGAATGTGGTAAAAATTGCCTAATATCGCTATCTACAAGCCATATATGTGTACACTTTATAAAAAAAGCCTTTTCAAGACAAAGGCCCTGTTGGATTATTAAAGATTTTTCAACCTTTAATATAGAACTTAAGGATTACTCATTTCCATCTGGACATACAACAGCTGCCTTTTCAGTCTTTACAACATTAGCCTTCTTCCTTCCTCATTTATCCTTTTTATTTATCTCACTTGCCCTTTTAGTTGGACTCTCAAGAGTTTACCTTGGCGTCCACTATCCAACAGATGTATTAGCTGGTATGTTTATCGGATCATTATTTTCATACATTACTTTTATAATCTAAGTAAGGGGCCTTAAGGCCCCTATCTACATCCTCTTCCACCTTACACCCTGTGGTGTATCCTCTAATATTATTCCCATTGCCTTAAGATCATCCCTTATTTTATCTGCAAGGGCAAAATTTTTCTCCTTTCTTGCTTTTTGTCTCTCTTCAATAAGCCTTTCTATTTCTTCATCTAAAGATTCTTTTGTATTTTTTTGAAGTATTGCAAGAGGTGAACCAAGTTCTCTTATTAAATCCAATGCCTTCTTTGCAATCTCTTTAGAACTTTCAAGATTAATATTACTATTTATATCTCTTACCATATCAAATATAACGGAAATTGCATCAGCAGTATTAAAATCATCATCCATAACCTCAATAAATCTATATTTATATTCATCAAGTTTTGAGCTGAATATCTTTTCCTCTTCCTTCATTACATCAAACTTTGAAACTTCAATTACATGTTCAAGATTTGATATAGAGTTATAAATCCTTTCAAGTCCAGCCTTTGCCTGTTCTAATAAATCGAGGCTGAAGTTTATTGGGTTTCTATAGTGCCCAGATAGCATAAACATTCTAATTACTTCTGCATCATATTTTTCAAGTATTTCTCTTGCAGTGAAGAAGTTGTTTAGTGATTTTGACATCTTTTGATTATTTACATTTAAATACGCAGCGTGCATCCAATATCTTGCAAATGGTTTTCCATTTCTTGCTTCGCTCTGGGCTATCTCATTTTCGTGGTGAGGGAATACTAAATCTGCTCCGCCGCCGTGAATATCTATTGTTTCACCAAGAAGTGAGCAGGCCATTGTTGAACACTCTATATGCCAACCTGGTCTTCCTTCTCCCCAAGGACTTTGCCAAGCTGGTTCTCCCTCCTTTTTTGCCTTCCAAAGTGCAAAGTCCATAGGATTTCTCTTTCTCTCATCTACTTCTATTCTTGCACCAGCCTCTAAATCCTCTATGCTTTGATGACTAAGCTTCCCATATTCTTTAAATTTAGTTGTATCAAAATAAACATCCCCATCAACTGCATAGGCAAATCCCTTATCCTCTAAGTCCTTTACAAACTTTATAATCTCATTTATATATTCTGTAGCTCTTGGATTTACAGTTGCTCTTTTTAAATTTAATGCATCTGCATCCTTGTAATATTCGCCAATATATTTTTCTGCCACATCCTTTACAGTAACACCCTCTTCATTAGCCCTTTTAATCATCTTATCATCGATATCTGTGAAGTTTTGAATGAATTTTACTTGATAGCCTCTGTACTCAAGGTATCTTCTAATTGTGTCAAATACAATGAAGGTTCTTGCATTACCTATGTGGAAGAAATTGTAGACAGTAGGTCCGCATACATACATTTTAACAACGTTAGGTTCTACAGTTACAAAATCCTCCTTCTGTCTTGTCATGGTATTAAAAACCTTAATTCCCATAATATCACCTCTTTTATATAAATTTACCCCTCCATCTCCTTAGAGACGAAGGGGCACTCCGTGGTTCCACTCTAATTAGGCAAAAGCCTCACTCAAAATTATAACGGAATTACCGTTCCTACCTACTTAAATTTCGGTAGAAAAGCTCAAGGACGCACTAAAGGAGTGTCCATATAGCTGCTCACAGCCTAAGACAGCTACTCTCTGGAATGGATTACTTCCTTATTCTTCCCTTCATTGCCTTTTATTTTATTATAGCAAATTTTGTTTTACATATTCAATTCTTTTAATCAACATATCTCTACCTAATATTTCAAGAACATTTACAAGTTCAGGACCGTGCACTTGTCCTGTTACAGCAACTCTTATAGGCATAAATAACGCCTTTCCCTTTGCACCTGTTCTCTTTTTGATTTCATTCATTATATCCTTTGCATTTTCTTTAGTAACAACTTCTGTTTCTAATAATATATTCTTAAATTCATCAAGCAGTGCAGGAACATGTTCTTGCTTTAATACTTCTTTTGCTTCTTCATTTTCTAATTTAACTTCTTCACCAAAGAATATACCTACGTGATTTACTATTTCTGAAACATTAGATAATCCGCCTCTTACTGTATCTACTATCTTTGATATCCATTCTCTATTTGTGTTTGCAAATTCCTCTGTAATAAATTCTCCCTTAACAAGATGAGGAATTGCTAAATCAACTATTCTATCGAGCTCTGCATTTCTTATATAAATACCATTTATATGATTTAATTTATCAATATCAAAAACTGCTGGATTTTTACTTACTCTGTTTATATCAAACATTTTTTCAAGTTCTTCCATAGAGAATATTTCTTCTTCTCCCTCAGGTGACCAACCAAGTAATGCAAGAAAATTAATTATAGCCTCTGGAAGATATCCAGCATCTCTATATTGTTCTACCCAAGTTGAACCGTGACGTTTGCTCATCTTTGTTCTGTCTTTTCCAAGTATTAAGGAAACGTGTGCAAACTTTGGTATATCAAATCCCAATGCCTTGTATATAAGAATTTGTCTTGGAGTATTTGAAAGGTGTTCTTCTCCACGAATTACTGTTGTTATTTCCATTAAATAATCATCTATTGTAACAGCAAAGTTGTAAACAGGTATACCATCTGATTTTACAATGATAAAATCACCAATATCGTTTGAATTAAACTCTACTCTCCCTCTAACTAGGTCATCTACTACTATAAGTTCATCTTCTGGTACTCTAAATCTTACAACAGGTTTTCTACCTTCTTTCTCAAGTCTTTCTCTGTCCTCTTTTGTTAAATGTCTGCACTTACCTGAATATCTTGGCATTTCTCCTCTTTGTAGAGCTTCTTCTCTTTCTCTTTCAAGCTCTTCTTCTGAACAGTAGCATAGATATGCCTTCCCTTCATCTAAAAGTCTTTGAACATAAGGATTGTATATATGTACCCTTTCTGTTGATCTATATGGTCCGTGTTCTCCTCCAACCTCTATTCCTTCATCCCAATGAATTCCAAGCCATTTTAATCCTTCAATAATTACCTTTTCTGATTCCTCAGTAGAACGATTTAAATCTGTATCTTCAATTCTAAGCAAAAACTTTCCGCCAGTTTTTTTAGCATAAAGATAGTTAAATAGTGCTGTTCTTGCACCACCTATATGCAAATGCCCTGTTGGACTTGGGGCAAATCTAACTCTTTCCATAGTACACCTCCGTAAAAATTATATACTAATACAATTTTATATATTTATTCATTTTTTTTCAACACATATATTAAAAGGTTCTATAATAAATGTTGGGGCGTAGCCCCAGCATATTTTTTTTACAAAAAAAATATGCACCTGTTTTAGATGCCTGGTAAAATTAAATTAACTACA
>NZ_JAIHAO010000019.1:0-33718 GCF_020054765.1 Caloramator sp.
ACTCTCCCCAATCTAACCTATCTTTCTAAAATCACTCTCAAATAAGAAAGGACAGGCATTCTAATCGAATACCCGCCCCAACAATTGACAAAGAACCAAAAAAAGAAAGTCTACAAGAGACTTTCTTATTTCTCAACAACTACTCTATTTTTGTAGTAACCACAATTTCCACACACTCTATGTGCAAGTTTCATTTCATGGCATTGTGGGCACTCAACCATTCCTGGCATAGCTAATTTCCAAGTTTGTGCTCTTCTCATATCTCTTCTTGACTTTGAATGTCTTCTGGCTGGATTACCCATAGTTACACCTCCTTAATCTCGGTTAAAAAAATTTTTTAATTTTTCTAGTCGTGGATCAATAATTTGTGTATCACAACTACAAGTTGATTTATTTAAATTTGTGCCACAAACTGGGCACAATCCTTTACAGGATTCACTACAAAGTGTTTTTAAAGGTACATTTAAAAATATATTATCCTCTATTAATTTTGTTATATCAATATGTTTATCACTTATTGTATAACCTAATTCATCCTGCGTCTTTTTAAATTCTTCTTCAAAATCAATATTTAAATCCTTAACCACTTCATCAAGGCACCTTGAACAAACAGTTTTTACCTTAGCTAAAATGTTACCTTTAAAAACAATACCATCCTCACTCTTTTTTAAAGTACCTTCTATATGTATAGGCCCTTCAAATGAATACTCAATATTATTAAAATCCAATGTTTTTAGATTGAAATCTTCACTAACTATTTTACTTTCAGATTTACCTGTAAGTAAATCCTGTACATCAATTTTCATAAACTCACCTCAATCAAAGTGCCACAATTAATTATATAAGCTGTATTTTGAAAAGTCAAGGCTTAAATTATGATATGGGAAGAAAAATATGTTTATTTTT
The DNA here is from genome assembly GCF_020054765.1 of Caloramator sp. Classification (NCBI taxonomy): domain Bacteria; kingdom Bacillati; phylum Bacillota; class Clostridia; order Eubacteriales; family Clostridiaceae; genus Caloramator; species Caloramator sp. Next base: position 907 of record NZ_JAIHAO010000019.1, read on the forward strand.
CTTCCCATAATTTTATTATAATCCTCTTACTATTTCAACAGTATCACGAGCTATCATTAATTCTTCGTTAGTTGGTATTACAAACACCTTAACCTTTGAATCTTCTGTTGAAATTTCTTGTATCCTTCCTCTTACCTTATTCTTTTCTGCATCAACTTTAATTCCAAGATATTCCATATTCTTGCATACTTCAAATCTTGTTTCTGGTGAATTTTCACCAAGTCCAGCTGTAAATACTAATACATCAAGTCCACCCATAGCAGCAGTATAAGCACCTATGTATTTTTTAACTTTATAGTGGAATACATCAAGTGCTAATTGAGCTCTCTCATTTCCATCAAAAGCTGCATTTTCAATATCTCTAAAGTCACTGCTTACACCTGAAATTCCAAGTACACCTGACTTTTTATTCATTATATTGTTTACTTCTTCATAGCTTAAATTTTCTTCCTTTTGTAGGAAAGTTACTATAGCTGGGTCAATATCTCCACATCTTGTTCCCATTGCAAGACCTTCAAGTGGAGTGAATCCCATACTTGTATCAACTGATTTTCCACCATCTATTGCCGCAACGCTTGCACCATTTCCTAAGTGGCAAGTAATTATCTTTAAGTCCTTAATATCCTTACCTACTTGTTCTGCTGCAACCTTTGATACATACTTGTGGGATGTTCCATGGAATCCATATCTTCTTATTCCATGCTTTTCATATAACTCATATGGTAGAGCATACATATATACGTGCTTTGGCATTGTTTGATGGAATGCAGTATCAAAAACAGCAACCATTGGAGTTTGTGGCATTAAATCCTTACATGCATTAATTCCTATAATATTTGGTGGGTTATGTAATGGTGCAAGGTGTGTGCATTCTTCAAGAACCTTCATAACATCCTCTGTAATTAGAACTGATCCTGAATATTTTTCACCACCATGAACTACTCTATGACCTACAGCTGAAATTTCATTCATATTTTTAATTACACCATAGTTTTCATCTAATAGAGCATCAAGAACTACTTTAATAGCATCCTTATGATCCTTCATTGGCTTTTCAACAACTATTTTATCCATTCCTTCTGGTTGATGCTTAAGTTGTGAACCTTCTATACCTATTCTTTCAACAAGGCCCTTTGCCATTACCTTTTCATTTTCCATATTGATTAATTGATACTTTAATGATGAACTTCCACAGTTGATTACTAATACCTTCATTAGTTTATCCCCTTTCCTTATTTTATAGATTGATTCCTTGTGCTTGAACTGCTGTTATAGCAACAACATTTACTATATCTTCAATGCTGCATCCTCTTGATAAGTCATTTACTGGTGCAGCAAAACCTTGGCATATTGGTCCTATTGCTTCAGCATTAGCTAATCTTTGAACAAGCTTATATCCTATATTACCAGCTTGTAAATCAGGGAATACTAAAACATTAGCTTTACCTGCTACTGTACTATTTGGAGCCTTTAATTCAGCAACCTTTGGTACTATTGCAGCATCTAATTGTAATTCTCCATCTATCATTAAGTGTGGTGCCTTTTCCTTTGCTATTTCAGTAGCATTAACAACCTTATCTACAAGTTCATGCTTTGCACTTCCCTTAGTTGAGAAGGATAACATAGCAATTCTTGGTTCAATTCCACATAGAACCTTTCCTGTATTTGCTGTAGCTATTGCAATTGAAGCAAGTTCCTCTGCTGTTGGATTTGGATTAACAGCACAGTCTGCAAATAACATTAATCCATCTTCACCATATTGCTTATTTGGTATTTCCATAACAAAGCAGCTTGAAACTATTGACATACCTGGTGCCGTCTTTATTATTTGAAGAGCTGGTCTTAAAAGGTCTCCTGTTGAGTGAATAGCACCTGAAACAAGACCATCTGCATCCTTCATCTTTACCATCATTGTACCAAAGTATATTTCATCCTTAATTATCTCTCTTGCTTGTTCTAATGTTACACCCTTACTCTTTCTTAATTCATAGAATTTTTCTGCGTATGTATCGAATTTTTCTGATAGAACTGGGTCAATTATTTCTACACCCTCTATGTTTGCTCCAACTTCCTTTGCTGTTGCTTCAATTTCTTCTCTTTTACCTATTAAAACAACCTCAGCTAGACCTTCTCTTTTAATTATTTCAGCAGCCTTTACAGTTCTTTTTTCATTTCCTTCTGGTAAAACTATTCTTTTTTTGTCTTGTCTTGCTTTTTCCCATATAGTTTGCATTATTGACATAATCATACCCCTTTCTTTTTATATTATTACGCATTGTAGAACTATTTATCAATGCGTGACAAATAATCTTTTTATAAATATAATATAGTTATCACATTATTAGGAGGTATTATTAATGAACGTTACAGGAATAATAGTAGAATATAACCCACTACATAATGGCCATATTTATCATATAAATAAAACAAAGGAAATAACAAAGTGCGATGCACTAATTGCCGTTATGAGTGGTTCTTTTGTACAGCGTGGCGAGCCTGCCTTTGTTGATAAATGGTCAAGAACAAAGATGGCCCTATATGCTGGTGTAGATTTAGTAATAGAACTTCCTGTAATATACTCAAAATCAAGTGCAGAAGGCTTTGCCTTTGGTGCTATAGCAACCTTAGATTCAACTAAAATCGTTAATAACGTATGTTTTGGTAGTGAATGTGGAGATATATCTCTACTCTATAAAATCGCAGAAGTTTTAGCCTACGAACCCTATGAATATAAACAATATTTAAAAGATTACCTTAAATTAGGGATGTCATTTCCTTCTGCCAGGTTAAAAAGTCTCAACAATTATATAATATATCACAATTTGTTAAATGTAAATGATATTAATGTAGAAAATATACTAAAAAACTCAAATAATATACTGGGAATTGAATATATAAAGTCAATCTTGAAATTAAAATCAAATTTAAAACCCTTTACAATAAAAAGAATTGTAAACAAATATAATCAAGAGGATTTAACAGGAAATATATCAAGTGCAACCTCCATAAGAAAAAATATAAACAATGAAGAGGTTTTAAATTCTATGCCTGAATTCTGCTATAAAATAATTAAAGAAGAAATACAAAATAATAATGCCCCCATAAGCTTAAAAAGCTTTGAGGACATAATTTATTATTTAATAAGAACAAAATCGCCCAATGAACTTAAAAATATAATAGATGTATCAGAGGGATTAGAATTTAAACTAAAACAGGCTGCTGAAGATACCTATGATATATTTAAACTTATAGAATATGTGAAGTCTAAAAGATATACACAAACAAGAATTCAACGTATACTCATAAATATACTATTAAATCATACGAATGATATACTTTATAAAGTAAATAGAAGACCTGAATACATAAGAATTTTAGGTTTTAATAATAAAGGTCGTGAACTTATCAAAATGATGAAAAAGCAATCTTCTATTCCAATAATAACAAATCCCAAAAGGGATGATTATGAAAAATTAAAGTTAGATATAGACGCATCTGACATCTATGCACTTGCACTAAAAGGCAATAAAAAACTATCTAAAGGTGATTTAAAAACAAGTCCTGTCTACTGGCAGCTATAGAATCTAATTCCTTTATTAATCCTTCTATTTCCTTTATAGCTGCCTGTCTTCCCTTTTCTATAGTCTCCTCTGCGTGGTCAAAACCAATAGGATCTACATCGTCAATATCAACCCTTATAAGCTTGTCTGCTTCCTGCTTTTTAAGTTCAAATAATTCCTTCTCCATTAAATCTATGGATTCATAAAGAACGTGAAATATACTTTTGCAATTTGATGTCTTTAGATTAAATCCAACATCTACACCTATTACATAGTCAACACCATAATTTTTCAATATTTTAGCCGGCACTCTTTCTAATACACCTCCATCCACCAAAACCATATTATCCTTATAAACAGGAATAAAAACACCGGGTATAGATATACTTGCTCTAATTGCTTCATAAATTTTCCCCTCTTCGAATACAACAAGTCTTTTACTTTTTAAATCAGTAGCAACAACAAAAAATTTTTTATTTAAGTCCTTAAATTCCTTATCCTTAGTTAATAATTTGATTATTTCGCATATTCTTTCACCTTTTATAAAACCTAATCTTGGAACTGCAACATCAATATAGGTCTTTTTATTAAGGTTTTTACAAAGAGATGCAGCATATTTAAAATCAAAACCACTACAATATAATGCACCAATCACTGAACCTATACTGCTTCCTGATACCGCGTCTGCTATTATTCCGTATTTTTCTAATACTTCTATTACTCCAATATGTGCAAGTCCCCTTGATGCTCCAGAACCTAATGCTAATCCTATTTTTAGATTTTTATACATATACCATCCCCGCCAATCATAAATATTAAATAAAAAAGAGTTCTGAGGTGGCTATGGAAAAAATATTTTTTATACTAATTGCACTATCATTTATATTATTATTTATAAAAAAATATAATAATGCAGGATTAAAATTAATGATTTTTGTAATTTTAATTTTAATAATCTTAAACCCAAATGTATCTTTAAATTCTGCAAAGGATGGATTAAATTTATTTTTGTATACAGTCTTCCCTTCTCTTTTCCCATTTTTCATTATTAATGATTTACTTATGTCAGTAGGAATTGCAGAAAATATTGCTATTATTTTCAATAAGCCTATAAATAGAATATTTAAAACATCAGGATATGGTGCATATGCCTTTATAATTAGCATTTTTTCAGGCTATCCTGCAGGAGCAAAGGTGGTTAAAGAGCTTATTGAGGCAAAAAAAATATCCCCTAAAGAAGGGGAAAGAATACTTACCTTTAGCAGCACATCAGGCCCTTTGTTTATAATAGGTGCCGTAGGTGCTGGTATGTTAAAGAGTAATCTATTAGGATATATTTTATATGCATCTCATATAATAGCTTCTGTATTGAACGGCATTATATGTAATCTGTTCTCTAAAAGAGAAAAAAAGGATTATATATATGAACACAAAAATACTATTTTAAATTTAAACAATTCAATTAAAAACTCCCTAATAACTATGGGATTTATATCTGGATATATTATATTTTTTTCAGTAATAATTAACCTGTTGGATACAATTAGTTTCTTTAATATTATATCTGTTATTTTATCAAAATTATTTAAAGTTAATAGTGATGATCTTTCAATTTTTATCAAATCACTTTTTGAAATGTCTAATGGCTGTAAACTTATAGTTTCATCAAGTATTTCTAATAAACTGTTGGTAATCAGCTTTATTTTATCCTTTAGTGGAATTTCAATACTTTATCAAGTAAAGGGCGTTCTTTATGGTTGTAATGTTAGTTTTAAAAAATATATACTGTCAAAAATTAATCACGGCATATTATCTTCAATAGTTTGCTATTATATATGTAAAATAATCAATGTAGATACAATTATGATAAATTACAGTCTTAATTTAAATAATTTATTTGTGTATTCAGCTACTTCATTGTTAATCCTTATATTTATTTTAAACACCATTTACTTTTTACATAAGAAAAAAACTACCGATTTACTGTAAATTTTTCCTTTATATCATTTATAATTTCATCTGGAACTAAACCTCTTAAACATCCACCATACATTGCTACCTGCTTAACTGAAGATGAACTTAAATAAGAGTATTGGCTGCTTGTCATCATAAACAATGTCTCAATGTTTTCATCTAATTTATTATTCATAAGAGCCATTTGAAATTCGTATTCAAAATCAGAAACAGCTCGAAGACCTTTTATTATTATTTTTGATTCCTTTTTTCTCATAAAATCTATTAATAGACCTTTGAAACTTTCGACTTCCACATTTTCTAAATCTTTTGTAACTCTCTTTATTAATTCAACCCTCTCATTTACATTAAACAGAGGGTTTTTTTTCTCTGGATTTTCTAATACCGCAACTATTACCCTATCAAAAATTTTAGATGCCCTTTGTATTATATCAAGATGACCATTTGTGATAGGATCAAAGCTGCCTGGATATACAACTACCTTTGACATTTTATTCCTCCTTACTCCAAAAGGCTATCGCAGTTCGTCCGTATTTTTCTACCCTTACTTTTTTAATATTGCCAATTATATCTGGTAGGACATCATTTACATCCTGTTCAGATACAATAACACCATTATCATCTAATAAATCCTTTTCGTAAATAGACTTAATAGACTTTTCTACTAATCCCTTACCATATGGGGGATCTAAGAATATCAAATCAAATTTCTCACCGCGTTTTGCTAAAATCTCTACCGCCGCAAAGGCATCCTGTCTATAGTGTTGGCAATAATCTTCAAACTTAAGATTTTTTATATTATCAACTAAATAATTATAGGCTTCTTTGTTTTGTTCAATAAAAATGCACTTTTTAGCCCCTCTACTTATTGCCTCTAAGCCTAAATTTCCACTACCTGCAAACAAATCAAGTACATTTTCATAGCTATAATGATAATCTAATATATTAAACATTGATTCCTTTACTCTATCTGATGTAGGTCTTGTATTTAATCCATCTGGTGCTTTAATAATTCTTCCTCTTGCAATACCTGTTATTATCCTCATATAATGCCCTCCTTGTATAAGCCTTTAAATATTTTAACACATATTGCAAAAAAGTAAAATAAGAACCATTAAGGCAATAAAAAAGAACCCCGAAGGGTTCTTTTTTATTAATAGTTTCCTTGTGCATGCATTGCATCTGCAACCTTTATAAATCCAGCAATATTTGCACCTGCTACAAGATTATATCCAAATCCATAGTCTTCTGATGCCTTAACAACATTGTTATATATATTTACCATTATTTGATGTAATTTTTGGTCTACTTCTTCAGCTGTCCAAGACATTCTCATGCTATTTTGTGACATTTCAAGTGCTGATGTTGCAACACCACCTGCATTAGCAGCCTTTGCTGGTCCAACAACTACTCCATTTTCTAAGAAATATTGTATAGCTTCATTTGTACAAGGCATATTAGCACCTTCACAAACATACTTAACACCATTAGCAACAATTTGCTTAGCATGTTCTAAATGTATATCGTTTTGAGTAGCACAAGGCATTACTATATCAACCTTTACACCCCATGGTTTTTCTCCTGGGAAGAATTGAACTCCAAACTTATCAGCATAATCTTGTACTCTATCTCTTCCTGAATTTCTCATTTCTAATAGATAATCAATCTTTTCTCCTACAACTCCATCTGGATCGTATATATATCCATCTGGTCCTGATAGAGTAACAACCTTACCACCTAAATCAGCAACCTTCTTACAAGCACCCCATGCAACATTACCAAATCCTGAAACAGCAACTGTCTTACCTTCAAATGTTTCTCCATCGTGTTTTAACATTTCTTGACAAAAATATGTAACTCCATATCCTGTTGCTTCTGGTCTTATTAAGCTACCGCCATATGATAGTCCTTTTCCTGTTAATACACCATTTTCAAAGGCACCTCTAATTCTTCTATAATGGCCATATAAATAACCTATTTCTCTTGCACCAACTCCAATATCTCCTGCAGGAACGTCAACGTCTGGTCCTATATGTCTGTATAGCTCTGTCATAAAGCTTTGACAGAATCTCATTATTTCAGCATCAGATTTTCCTCTTGGGTCAAAATCTGAACCACCTTTTCCACCGCCTATTGGTAGACCTGTTAATGAATTCTTTAATATTTGCTCAAATCCTAAGAATTTAATTACACTTAATGTTACTGATGGATGGAATCTTAATCCTCCCTTGTATGGTCCAATTGCACCATTAAATTGAACTCTAAATCCTCTATTTACATGTAGATTTCCTTGGTCATCAACCCATGGCACTTTAAACATTATTTGTCTTTCTGGTTCACAAAATCTTTCTAATAGGTTTTCTTCAATATATTCTGGGTGTTTTTCTAAAACAGGTATTAGTGAAGGAAGAACTTCTTCAACTGCTTGTAAAAATTCAGGTTCATGAGGATTTCTCTTCTTTACGTTTTCGATTACATGTGCTACATAGTCAGCAGGTGACATTTTTACTTTAACCATTTAAATACCCCCTCTTGCTTTCGCAATCTTCTAATAATATTATGCATTATTTCCTTCATTTTATCAAGTCAAAAAAATCGTTTTTTTCATTATTTTTTAAATTCTTATTCTTTTAATAACGTTTTTCTTTATTTTTTGAATAATTTTAATTTTTGTTAATAATATAGAGTTTAATCGTTAAAAGAAAAGGGACCTTATTTAAAGGCCCCTTTTCTTTTGTATTGTTATTTACCTGCTAAGTTTCTTTCGTAAGCTTCTACCATCTTCTTAACCATGTAGCCACCTACTGAACCACAATCTCTTGATGTCATATTTCCCCAATATCCTGATGTTGGAACTTGAACTCCTATTTCATTTGCAACCTCATACTTAAACTGTTGTAATGCTGCCTTAGCTTCAGGTACTATTGTTCTGTTTTTCATTTTAATGCACCTCCTGTTTGTTTTTCTATTATTAATTTAACCCATTTTGAGTTTTTTACTCTGGTAATTAGAGATGACTATTAACGGAGGTGCTATTTTTGTTAGTTAAACGTAGCTGTATCAATTTTTTCTTTAAATAACAAATTTATTTTATTTTTTAAAGGTATAAAGTCATCATTATCAATTAGATTTTCTTCAATTACTTTTTTAGCTAAGTCCTTTGTAGTTTTTAAAATCTCAATATCTTTTATAATATCTGCTATTTTTAAATCCGGCAATCCGTGTTGCCTTAAGCCAAAAAGCTCACCGGTTCCTCTTAATTCTAAATCCTTTTCTGATATAACAAATCCATCATTTGTTTTAGTCATAATGTTCAATCTCTCAATTGATTCTTTATTAGTCGCATCGGATATTAATATGCAATAGGACTTTAAATTGCCTCTTCCAACTCTTCCTCTTAATTGGTGTAACTGTGCAAGTCCAAATCTCTCGGCATTTTCTACTACCATAACAGTTGCATTAGGAACATTAACTCCTACTTCTACAACAGTAGTGGACACTAAAACCTTTATTTTCCCCTCTTTATAATTTTGCATTATGAAATCTTTTTCTTCATTTGACATTTTTCCGTGCAATATTGCTGCCATATTTGTGTTTCCATTAAATATATTATTTACAAGATATTCGTATGCCTCCTCTGCAGAAATTGCTTCTATCTTTTCAGATTCTTCAACTAATGGACAAACAATATATGCTTGCTTACCTTCCTCTACCTCTTTTTTTATAAAATTATATACTCTCTCCCTCATTGTACTTCTAACAAAGTAAGTATCTATCTTCTGCCTTCCCTTTGGAAGTTCATTTATTATAGATATATCCATATCACCATATAAAAAGAGAGCAAGAGTTCTTGGTATAGGTGTTGCAGTCATAACCAAAACGTGGGGATTATGCCCCTTTGAAATAAGTGATGACCTTTGTCTTACACCAAATCTATGCTGCTCATCTGTAACAACCAATGCCAAGTTTTTAAATTCAATATTTTCCTGTAATAGTGCATGTGTGCCTATAATTATATCAATTTCCCCATTTAAAAGGGCTTCTAATATTTTTTCCTTTTGTTTTTTAGAGGTACTTCCCGTTATCAGTTCTATATTTAATCCAAATCTATCTAAAAGAGATTTAACAGAATGATAGTGCTGTTCTGCTAAAATTTCAGTAGGTGCAAGCATAGCAGCTTGATATCCTGCCATTGCACAATTAAACATTGCAATTGCTGCAATAACAGTTTTACCTGAACCTACGTCACCCTGAACTAATCTATTCATAGGTTTCTTTTTCTTCATATCAAGTAAAATTTCTCTAACTGTTCTTGATTGTGCATTAGTAAGTTCAAAGGGCAGAGCCTGCTTTAAATCCTTTAATTTATCCGATAATTGTATAGAATATGCAGTTAAGTCTGAACTTATACTTTTTTTAAAATATTGTAATCCAAGTTGCAATATAAAAAGTTCTTCAAACTTCAACCTATAAATACTTCTATCTAACAAATATTTACTCTTAGGGAAATGTATGTTTTCTATAGCTGTATAAATATCTAATAGTTTATAATCTCTTAAAAGCTTTTGAGGTAATATCTCCTGAACTACATCTTCTTTTTTATCTAAAGCATTTTTTATAATTTTTCTTAAATTCTTTTGAGTCATATATTTATTTAATGGATATAAAGGTAAAATATTTTCACCAACTTCTAAACTTTCCTGATAGTTTTTTTCATACTTAGGATCTACTATCTGTAGTTCTGCATATCTTCTATTTATTTTTCCATAAAGTAATACTTTTTCGCCAACTTTAAATGTTTTCTTCATATAAGGTTGATTAAACCATATACCTGTAATATATCCTGTATCATCTTTAAAAACAACAGAAGTAAGTCTTTTCCCTGACTGTGTTTTTTTAGTGCCATTAATTAAAGCAACTTCAACAATCAATGTTGCTATTTCCCCATCCTTTAAATCCTTAATTTTTTTTATGCTTTGTCTATCCTCATAATCTCTTGGAAAATAGTAAATAGCATCTTCAACTGTTTTAATTCCAAGCAAATTTAAATAATGTGCATTCTTATCTCCAACACCCTTTAAGTATCTTATATCCATATTGTCACGTCCTTTTTATTTTTAAACGCCATGAACTTTTAATCCATGGCGTTTATAATAATTATTCTACAGATATTAAATAATAATAAAGTGGTTGTCCACCATAATATATAGTAACATCTAAATTCTTATACTTTTCTTCTAATTTACCTTGTAAAACTTCTGCCTCTTCTTCAGTTATTCCATTACCATAGAACACTGTTATCAATTGGCTATTCTCATCTACCAATGTATCTATTAACTTTAATGTAATTTCTTCAAGGTCTTCAGAAGCTTCTATTAATTTGCCATTGGCAATTGCAATTTTATTACCCTCTTTAACTTCTACGTCATTAAATACAGTATCTCTAACAGCAAAAGTTACTTGACCTGTTTTTACAGTTTTTATAACTTCACACAATGCTTCAAAGTTTTCATCTGGACTTGCATCATAGTCAAAGGATACAAGTGCAGTAACTCCTTGAGGTATACTCTTAGTTGGTACAACATAAACATTTTTGTTTGATAGATCTCTTGCCTGCTCAGCAGCCAATATTATATTACTATTGTTAGGTAAAACAAAAATGTTTTTTGCATTAATACTATTAATTGCTGATAAAATATCCTGTGTACTTGGATTCATTGTTTGGCCGCCTTCTATTACAAAATCAGCTCCTAAATCCTTAAATATGTTTGTTATCCCATCCCCCATTGCAACAGTTACAATTCCATATTCCTTCTCTTCCTGCTTAGCTTCACTTCTTACTTCTATATTTTCTTCTTCATCCACAATATGTCTATGTTGTTCCTTCATATTATCTATTTTTATCTTCATAAGTTCTCCAACTTTTAATGCCTCTTCGAGAACTATTCCTGGATTATTTGTATGGATGTGTACCTTTATTAATTCTTCTGTACCAACTACAACCATTGAATCTCCAAGATGCTCTATCTTATTCTTAAATTTATCAGGGTCTGCTCCTTTAGTTTTTATAAAGAATTCTGTACAATAGGCAAACTTAATGTCCTCTGTACTAAATACATCTTGAACAATAACTTTTTCTTCTTTCTTTGTTTCAAAGTCCTTTTTAATCTCTTCAACTTTACCCTCTATTATGTATTTTAACATTCCTTTATAAATAACTAAAAGTCCCATACCACCTGCGTCAACAACATTTGCCTGTTTTAATACAGGTAGTATTTCTGGAGTTTTATTTAAAGATTGCTCTGCTGCCTTACAAACTTGACTTAAAAATTCTTCAAAGTCTGATGTATGCTTTGCAATTTCAATAGCTTTATCTGCTGATTCTCTTGATACTGTTAATATAGTACCTTCAGTTGGTTTCATAACTGCCTTATAAGCAGTTGATACTCCCTCCTTTAAAGCAAGTGCAAAATCTTTAGTAGATACTTTTTCTTTATCCTTTAAGTATTTAGCAAATCCCCTTATAAGCTGTGATAAAATAACACCGGAGTTACCTCTTGCCCCCATTAATGTTCCCATAGAAGCTGCATCAACAACTGCCTTTATATTCTCATTTGTAACCTTATTAAGTTCTGTTACTGCTGACATCATAGTAGCTGACATATTAGTTCCAGTATCACCATCTGGAACAGGGAAAACGTTAAGTGCATTAACCATTTCTTTGTTTCTTTCAAGCTCATATGCACCATTTATAATCATATTTTTTAAGCTATGTCCATCAATAACATTAATCTTCAAAGTCAGTACCTCCTAACATTACACTCTTATTCCTTGAATATTTACAGTGATCTTTTTTACATCTATTCCTGTTAAAACTTCAATTGTATACTTAACCTTTTGCATTATGTTATCAGCAATTACTGATATCTTTGTTCCATATTCAACTATGATGTAAAGATTAACTATAATTCCATCGTCTTCAGATATTATTTTAACACCTTTACTTAGATTTTCTCTTTTTAGTAATTCCCAAAATCCATCACTTGCTCTCTTTGATGCCATTCCAACAACTCCATAACACTCCATTGTAGCTGCACCAGCTATGTTTGCTAAAACTTCATCAGAGTATTCTATAAAACCAAATTCATTATTAACTTTAACAGCCATTTTTAAACCTCCCAAAACTTCTTATTCTATTTATTAATTCTATATTAAATACATTTTTTATTCAAGATATATAATATAAAAAATAATCAACTGTAAAGTAAAAACACTTTACAAATCAAAAAAATAAATATATAATGTAATAGGATGATTACTCCGGTTGCAATTATTTTTTATATCTGATAAAATATTTACAGTCAAAGCAAGCGACTTCATAAAGGAGGTGTAATACAATGTCAAGAAGATGCGAAATATGCAATAAAGGACTAGTATTTGGTGTACAATACAGCCACTCACACCGTAAATCAAACAGAACTTGGGCTCCAAACATAAAGAGAGTTAAAGCTGTTGTAGATGGTCAAACTAAGCGTATATATGTTTGTACAAGATGCCTACGTTCAGGAAAAGTACAACGTGCTCTATAAAAAATGTGCTTATTAAAGCACATTTTTTATTTTAACAAATTTTATTTATACCATATATTATAATACAAACACCTACTACTAAAACCCAAACCCACCAGGGTGCAATTATTGCTAAAATCAATCCTAAACCAAAAAATATAAGTAACAGACCAATATAATATCTATCGCACCACAATTTTTTTATTTTTTTTATTGTACTCATTCACATCCCCCTAAAAATTATTGTTGTAATATTTTATTCCAAAATAAATGAATATAAAACCTATTGCCGTCATCCAAATCCAAAATGGCACAAAAATCAATATCATTACTGTCCCTATTCCTATTAAAAAATATGAAATCAATCTTTTATATTTATAATTCATACAAAAAACCCCATAATAGCTGCTTTATATTATTATATGCATCTACTATGGAATTTTTATATTTAAGTTAAGAATATACTCAAAAAACTATAAAATATTATCTAAATTATAAAATAATTTAGGCTGTTGAAAAGTAATATATTGATTAGCCCCATGAAGAATTTCTTGGGCATTCGTTCTACGGCTTTAGCAATTCTAAGCTTTTCTTTGTTTGAAAAAGTCCTACCCTCGCGATGCCATCGTCCTGATGGCCGCTCGGCTCGGCACGTCCTATGCCGAATTACGGACTTTTTCAAAGCCGAAAGCTAAGAATTGCTAAAGCTCATTAAAGAGCCTATTTAAATCCTTTCGTTGGGCTTTTTCGAATTTTAGCTAATAATCAGGTTTGGCAATAATCTGTATTATTTTATAAAATAATTATATTAACTTTTGTTTTACAACTATAAGTATACCTTCCTTTACTTTAATGGAGCAATTTTCTTCTATAAATTCATTTGAAACTCCTATTGATTGTCCCAGTCGAATATTGCCATCAACCAATTTATATTTTAAACCCGTTGTAGTTATACCTTTAACCTCTAAAGTTAAAGGTATTAACGATAATGTATCACCTATTTCTCCTTCTATCTGTAAATAATCATTACAGATATAAATATATGCTGAATCTGTTGCTATATACGCATCTACACCTTTATTTTTTATTTTATATAATAAACTTATATTTATTAAACTATGGTCTATTCTTGAACCAATACCGCTAATTATGCATATAGTATCTGCACCAGAGTCTATTGCATAATCAACACAAAGCTCAGTATCACTAAAATCCTTTTCCCTTGGATAGGAAACTATCTTAATTCCATTTTCTAAAAAATATTCATATACTTTCTTATCAATAGAATCCAAGTCCCCAATTATTATATCCGGCACAATACCTATCTCCATTGCATAAATTGCCCCACCATCTGAGCATATAATTAAATCTGCATCCTTAAATTCTCTTTTTAATACCTCTTTAGAATTGTAACCGTGTGCTATAACAAGAGCCTTCATTTTTTCACCACTTTTTAAATTCACTTGTTGTTTTTTTAATGTCATCTGATTCAAATATTGCAGATCCAGCTACTAATACATTAGCTCCAGCCTCAACAACCTCTCTAAAGTTATCGAGTTTTATTCCTCCATCTACCTCGATATCTATGTCAAATCCTCTTGAGTGTATAGTTGTTTTTAACTTTTTAATCTTTTCCACCATATTAGGAATAAATTTTTGTCCTCCAAATCCTGGATTAACAGTCATAATCAGTACCATATCAATATACTCTAATGAATAATCTAAAACATTAAGTGGAGTTGCTGGATTTAAAGCTACCCCAACTTTTTTGCCAAAGCTTTTTATATTTTGTATTGTTCTATTTAAATGCCTACAAGCCTCAGCATGAACAGTTATTATATCTGCACCAGCCTTTGCAAAATCTTCGATATAATAATCAGGGTTTTCAATCATTAAGTGAACATCAAATACTAAATTACTATTCTTTCTAATTGCCTTAACAACCGGTGCACCTATTGTAATATTAGGAACAAAATGACCATCCATTACATCAATATGAAGGTAATCTGCTCCTGCCTCCTCTACCTTTTTTATCTCTTCATAAAGCCTACTAAAATCTGCTGACAGAATTGATGGCGCAATCTTTATCATCATTAGTACCTCCTATTTTGTTGTAACTCAGTTAAGAACTTTATATAGTTATCGTATCTATCTTTTGATATTACACCTTCTTCAACCTTATTTTTAATCATACAATCTCGTTCTTTAAAATGAAGGCAAGATGTAAATCTACATTCTGAACTATATTCATTAAATTCTCTAAAATAGTTTTGAAGCTCTTCAATTTCTATAAAGGATAAATCTATTAACGAAAAACCTGGAGTGTCCACTAAATATGTGTTGTCATCAATGTCAATTAATTCTGCATGCCTTGTAGTGTGTTTGCCTCTACTTACCTTTTTACTTATTTCTCCTGTCTGCATAACTAACTTGTTTTGAACCTTATTAAATATTGTGGATTTACCAACACCTGAAGGTCCTGCAAACACTGTTGTTTTATTTTTTAAAATCTTTTTTATTTCTTCGATTCCTTCTCCTGTTTTACCATTTGTTTTAATAACTTTATACCCTATGCTGCTGTATATTTTACTTAAATAATCAAATTTATTATCTACATCAAGGTCACATTTATTAAAACAAATAACAGCATCTATATTATTATATTCTGTAAGCACTAAAACTCTATCAAGAACCTCAAGGCTGGTATCTGGATCCTTTAGTGCAAAAATTAAAATTGCTTGATCTATATTGCTTACTTGAGGCCTAATTAATTCATTCTTTCTTGGAAGAATGCTATCAATTACGCCTTTTTCATCATCTATTTTCTCAACAATAACGTTGTCTCCAACTATTGGAGACAACTTATCCCTTCTAAATTTTCCTCTTGCTTTGCACTCAACTATACTGCCGTCATCTAATTTTACATAATAGAATCCTGCAATGCCCCTTACTATACGGCCTTGCTGCATCGTACAACCTCCCTATTGATTGTTTCCTGTGTTATTTTGTTCTTCTTCAGTTTGTTCAAGTTCTTTTTTATTAATAACAACATTTATCATAGTTCCTTCTTTGACAGTAACACCTGCTGCAACATCTTGAGAGATTATAACATCCTCAATATATTTTGAATCATATCCATAGGTTATATTTCCTAAAACTAAATTTGCTGCCTCAAGCTGTGCCTTTGCCTCTTCAAGACTTCTTCCTAATAGTATTGGAACCTTCGTAAACTTTTCTTCCTTACCATCACTTATTACTATATTTACTTCTGAACCCTCTATAATTTCAGTATTAGGCTTTGGCTCTTGATCCATTATTCTATTCTTTTCAACTTCATCACTATATTTTCTTTCTATAGTACCTCTCTTTAACCCATTGTTTTTTAGTATTATTTCAGCCTCTAAAAGATCAAGTCCCTTTAAATCTGGTACAATTACTTTTTTCTGTCCTGCACTTAGTTTAACTCTTATTGTCGAACCTTCCTTTACCTTTATTCCATCTTCAGGATACATCTTTATAATAGTGCCTTCAGGTTTATCACTATATTCCTTACCTTCAACTTCAAGCTTTAATTTTAAAGGTTCAAGTTTTAATTTTGCTTGGTCCTCATTTAATCCAATTATATTTGGAACCTCAACATCCTTAACAACAAAATTTTTACTAAGTATTATATATCCTGCTGTAAATAGCACAACTAAAACTGACAATGTAATAAATAGAGGTTTAATTATACTCTTTTTCTTTTTATTCTTTAATGCCTTATCCACATCTTTTACATCAATAATTCTTGTGGACTGTGTTTCATCAAAATTATTGATTACTGCATTAGGATTTTCTTTAACTTTAATAATATCATCCACTAACTCTTTTGCACTTTGATATCTTTTAAACATATCCTTCTGTAGAGCTTTTTTAACTATATCATTTACAGCCCTTGGTATAGAAGTATCAATTGCAATTGGTTCTGTAATATCCTCCTGAATGTGCTTTATCGCAACAGATATTGGACTTTCTGCATCAAAGGGTAGTCTTCCAGTTAACATCTCATACATAACAACACCAAGTGAATATATGTCTGTTCTATGGTCGCTAAAACCACCCTTTGCCTGTTCTGGTGAAAGATAATGCACAGAACCTAAAACTTTATTAGTATTAGTTACTGTTGCTACAGTCGATGCCCTTGCTATTCCAAAGTCTGTTACTTTAATTGTTCCCTCCTCTGTAACTACTATATTGTGTGGTTTTATGTCCCTATGAACAACCCCATTTTTATGGGCATTATCTAACGCCATAGCTATCTGCAGTGTTATATCTAAAACTCTTTTATAACCTATTTTCCCATTGCTTTTTATATATTCCTTAAGAGTCTGACCTTTTATATACTCCATTACAATATAATAAATGTTATCCTGTTCACCTACATCAAAAATTGCTACAATATTAGGATGAGTTAAGCTTGCTGCTGCTATAGATTCCCTCTTAAACTTCTTTACAAACTCTTCATCCTGTGTAAATTCCTGCTTTAAAATCTTAACTGCAACATATCTATTTAGAAGCTGGTCTTTTGCTTTATAAACAATTGCCATTCCACCTTCACCAATCTGTTCCACAATTATATAACGTCCACCTAAGGTTGTACCTATTAAATTCATTTCCCCACCTCCTTTTGTGCAACAATAACTGAAATGTTATCTGCTCCACCACGTTCATTTGCAGTATCTATTAATGTTTTGATAGGATCCTTTTCCTTCAAAACAATCTCCTTTATCTCCTCTTCACTTATGTAATTTGTTAATCCATCAGTACATAGAAGTATTATTTCATTATCCTTTAATTCAAAATCAACTATATCAACCATAACGTATTCATCAACGCCTATTGCTCTTGTAATTAAATTCTTCTGAGGATGATTTACAGCCTCCTCCTTTGTAATAGTACCTTTATTTACTAACTGCTGTACAAAGGAATGGTCCTCTGTAACCTTTATAATATAGTCATCGGTTATTCTATAGGCTCTTGAATCACCAACATGACCTATTATGGCCCTTTTATCAAGAAGTAAACAACAAGTAATCGTTGTTCCCATACCCTTTAAATTATGATTTTCCTTTGAAATCTTATATACAACACTGTTAGCATATACAATTGCATCTCTAACAAGTTCTAATTTATCCTCTGCTTTATTAAAATTATTAAAAATATATTCTTTTATTGTAGTTGAAGCAATTTCACTCGCAACTTCTCCTGCATTGTGTCCCCCCATTCCATCTGCTACAATCATAAGACTATAATTGGGGGATTTAAAAACAAGCACATAATCCTCATTTAACTCTCTTTTTTTACCAATATCTGTCTTGCAAAATATATACACAAAACCACCTCTTTAAATTTCTTGATACCTTCTTCTCAGCTGGCCACAAGCCGCATCAATATCAGTCCCCAATTCTCTCCTTATTGTAGTTTCTATTCCTCTACTCTCTAAAATATTCTTAAATTTAACTATTTTATCTTGATTAGACCTCTTTAAATCTCTTTCAGTTACGGCATTTATAGGTATCAAATTTACATGACACAAAAGCCCCTTTAATTTTTCCGCTAACTCTTCAGCATGTTCCCTTTCATCATTTACCCCATCTATCATCGTATATTCAAAGGTAATTCTCCTATCTGTCTTTTCAATATAATATCTACAAGCATCTAATATTTGCTCTATAGAATATCTGTTTGCAATAGGCATAGTTTTTTTTCTTATTTCATCATTGGGTGCGTGAAGTGATATCGCAAGTGTTATTTGATAATTTAAATCTGCCAATCTTTTAATTTCTGGAACCAACCCACAGGTTGATATAGTTATATGCCTCATACCTATATGTAGCCCCTGTGGTTCCTTTAAAAGCTCTAAAAATTTTATAGTATTATCAAAATTATCAAGGGGTTCACCAACTCCCATTAATACAACATTTGATATCCTTTCATTTATATCATTTTGAACCATTATAATTTGACCTATCATCTCCCCTGGTGTTAAATTCCTAATCTTACCTCCAATTGTTGAAGCACAGAATTTACACCCCATACTACATCCAACCTGTGTCGAAATACATATTGAATTACCATAATTATACCTCATTAAAACGCATTCAATCAAATTACCATCCAATAATTTTAATAAATATTTTACAGTTCCATCTACTTTAGATACCTGTTTTCTAACTATTTCCATATTCTTTATGTATCCTTTTTCTGATAGCTTTATCCTTAAATTTTTGGATAAATCTGTCATACTTTCAAAATCTTCAACACCTTTATGTATCCATTTAAATACCTGTTTAGCTCTAAACTTAGGTTCGCCTATCTCTTCTATGAAATTCTGCATCTCCTTAAGACTCAAACTCCTTAACTCTATCATAAAATCACCTTATTCTTTTTAGTTTTGCTATAAAAAATCCATCCATTTTGTGTACGTTTGGAAATATCTTTAAATATTTCTCTTGTGTTTTTAACTTTTGTGGTAAAAATTCATTTATATCCTCTAAAACAAAATTATGATTCTCTTTTAAAAACTCCTCAATTAACCCTTCATTCTCCTGTGATGTTATTGTACAAGTACTGTATACAATACATCCATCCTTTTTTACATATTTTGCTGCATTGTTTAAAATACACTTTTGTATTAGAGTTAACTTATTTATATCCTCCTTTTTTACATTATACTTTATTTCTGGTTTTTTTCTTAAAAGTCCAAGTCCAGAACAAGGGGCATCAACCAACACCCTATCTGCATAATCTATATATTCCTCCATCAAAATCTCTGCATCCTTTAATTTAGCATCTATAATATCTATACCTAATCTTCTTGAATTATCATTAATCAATTTCAATTTATGTTCATGAATATCAAAGGCTATTATTTCACCCTTATTATTCATAAGCTGTGCAATATGCGTTGTTTTGCCGCCTGGTGCACTACATAAATCTAAAACCTTCATACCTTCTTTTACATCTAACACCCTACTTGGTAACATAGAACTTTCATCTTGAATTATAAAAAACCCCTTATTAAACTCCTCTGATTTTTCTATATTTGAAAAATCTTCTAATATCAATGCCTCTTCAACTACACCATCATATACCTTTATTCCCTTTTGCTCTAATATATTCTTTAAATCTTCCTTTGATATTTTTAAAGTATTAACTCTAATTGTTAAGTTTGGCGTAGTATTGTTAGCCTTTAGAAGCTCTTCCGTAAATTGTTCTTTAAATTCATCAATAAACATTTTTACCATCCACTCAGGATGTGAATATTGTATTGATAATTTTTTAATCTTGTCCTTAACATTAATTATATTAAATTTTTCCTTATTTCTTAATATACTTCTTAAAACACCATTAACAAAGCCTGAAGCCTTCTTTTCTTTTTGTTTTACTATCTCAACAGATTCATTTATTGCTGCATATTCTGGAACCTTATCCATAAAAAATATCTGATATACTGCAATCCTTATTGAATTGAGTACCCATTTTGTCATTTTACTTGTTTTTATATTAGAAAATTTATTTATAAAATAGTCTATTTTTATTAAATTTCTTAGAGTACCATATACAATTTCAGAGGTAAATGCTCTATCTATAGGTTTCATATCATATTTTTTAAAATAATAATTTAGCTTTATATTAGAAAATGCTCCCTCTTCAATATCACAAAGTGTTTTTACTGCAACATATCGTGCCAAATCCTTCATAATTAACCTCCAAATCTATAATATAAAATTATGAAGGAAGTTTAACCTCCTTCATAATTAGTCACGTGAATCACGAGTCAATACAATTAGTCTTAAAAGTTGAGAAATAGCCATAAGAGTTGCTGCAACATAAGTTAGTGCTGCTGCACCAAGTACCTTTTTTGCTTTATAAAGCTCTTCTTTATATAAAATATTATAATTATCAAGCTGATTTAAAGCTCTTGAACTTGCATTAAATTCTACTGGCAATGTTATAACTTGAAATAGAACTACAGCTGTAAAGAGCAAAATCCCAAGATTTATTAGACCCGCACTACTTAAAAAAATTCCTAAAAGAATTAAAACCCAAGACAGATTAGAACCAATATTTGCAACTGGAACTAAGGCATTCCTAAATATAAGTGGTACATAACCTCTATTGTGCTGAAGTGCGTGGCCTGCTTCGTGGGCTGCAACTCCTATTGCTGCAATTGAAGAACTATGAAATACGCCTTGGGATAATCTTAGCACTCTATCCCTTGGATCATAGTGATCAGTTAAATTTCCAGGTATCATCTCTATTGCAACATCGTATAACCCGTTGTAATCAAGTATCCTTCTTGCTGCCTCTGCACCTGTTAAACCAGATAAAGAATATTGTTTTGAGTACTTTGAATATGTTGATTGTATTTTTGCTTGTGCATAAAGCGAAAGCAATATGGCAGGTATTAAAATGACAAAAGTACTATCATAATAAAACATAAAATCACCCCTATTTTAATAACTTTCCAACCTCAAGACTATTACCATTTAAAAAGGTTGCAATATCCATTCTCTTACTTCCCTGCTTCTGTATTTCCTTCAATACTATTATACCCTCTCTGCAGGTTACTTTAACCCCATCTTTACTTACATCAACTATTTTACCAGCTACATCATTTTTTTCACCTTCTATTAATTCGCATCTCCAAACTTTAATCATTATATCATCATAATAAAAATATGCACTTGGCCAAGGAGTAACTCCTCTAATCAAGTTGAATACTTCTCTTGCATTTTTATCCCAATTAATGTGACCAAGTTCCTTATCCATCATTGGAGCATATGTAGCCTTAGAATCATCCTGTTTTTCTGGTGTTACTTCACCCTTTTCTATTTTTTCCAAAGTTTCGATTAAAAGTTCAGCACCTACAATCATAAGCTTATCATGTAGTGAACCTGCAGTATCTGTATCTAATATTTCAACTTCTCTTTTAAGAAGCATATCTCCTGTATCAAGTCCAACATCCATCATCATCGTTGTAATACCTGTTATTCTATTTCCATTGATTATAGACCAATTTATAGGTGCTGCACCTCTAAGTTCCGGTAAAAGTGATGCATGTACATTTATACATCCATACTTTGGTATATCAAGAACTTCTTTTGGAAGTATTTGACCATAAGCTACAACTACACAAACATCTGGATTCAACTTTTTAAGTTCTTCAATATATTCTACTTCTTTTCTTATTTTACTTGGTTGATAAACAGGTATATTATGTTCTAATGCAACCTCCTTTACAGGTGAATATTGAACCTTTTGTCCTCTTCCCTTTGGTTTATCTGGCTGAGTAAATATAGCTATAACTTCGTGTTTTTCTATTAATTTTTTTAATGTAGGAACTGCAAAATCTGGAGTTCCCATAAATACAACCTTCATTTAATCACTCTCCCTGCTCAATTATTTTGTCAATAAACAATACTCCATTTAAATGGTCAATCTCGTGGCAAAATGCACGTGCTAAAAGTTCTTCACCTTCTTCTATAAACTCATTTCCATTTATATCCTGAGCTCTAACTTTAACTTTATAAGGTCTCTTTACTGGGCCTCTTCTATTTGGCACACTTAAACACCCCTCATCGTCTATTTGTTCTCCCTCTTCGTATATTATTTCTGGATTAATATAAGCCTTTGGTCCATCACCTACATCAATTACTATAACCCTTTTTAATATACCAACCTGCGGTGCTGCCAATCCAACACCATCTGCTTCATACATAGTATCTATCATATCCTCCACCAAAATCTTTAACCTTTCATCAAACTTAACTACAGGTTTGCTTATCTTTCTTAAAACGTCATCTCCTACTTTTCTTATTTGTCTTAATGCCATTTAATATCACTCCTTTAAATTAAGCTATATGGATTTAAATCAATCGAATATTTAACTGATGTTGCTCTTGTTTTATCATATATTATTTTATCAATAATATCTATATAATCAAATATACATCCCTTAATCATCATATTCCATCTGAACGTATTTTTAATTTTTGAAATAAAATTAGGAGTTGGACCAAGTATTGTAAAATCACTTGGAATAACCCTTTTTACCTCTTGTTCTATTCCTTTGCATATTTTTATTAGTTCTTCTTCATTATTAGATGTAAAAAGAAAATATGTTAAATCTATGAAGGGAGGGTTATTTAGAAATCTTCTAATTTCAATCTCCTTTTTATAGAATTCATTATAATTTTGTGTTGCTGCAAGTTGTATACTGTAATGTTCAGGCTCATAGGTTTGAATAACAACTTTTCCCTTATCATATCCTCTACCTGCCCTTCCTGATACTTGAACAAGAAGTTGAAATGTTCTTTCTGCTGCTCTAAAATCAGGAAGATTAAGCATTGTATCTGCTGCAACAACTCCAACTAAAGTTACATTTTTAAAATCCATACCCTTACTTATCATCTGAGTTCCTATCAATATATCTGCCTTATGTTCCTTAAAAAGCCTATATAACCTTTCGTGTTCTCCCTTTTTTCTTGTTGTATCCATATCCATTCTAATTACACGTGCTGAAGGAAATAATCTTTTAACTTCCTGTTCAATTTTTTCTGTACCTGCACCAAAATGCTTAATGTACTTACTTTTACATTTAGGACAGAGTTTTGGTATATGCATCGTCTGGCCACAATAATGACATTCAAGTGTATTTGTAGAGATATGGTATGTCATTGATACATCACAATTTGAACACTTACACACATAGCCACACTCTCTACAAGAAACAAAGGTTGAATAACCTCTTCTGTTTAAAAATAAAATGGTCTGTTTATTATTTTTTAAATTTTCTTCAATAGAATTATATAATTCTCTACTAAATATAGACCTATTTCCCGTAATTAATTCCTGACGCATATCTACTATATGTACATCAGGTAAAGTTGAACCGCTTACTCTTTCATCTATTTCTATCAGATTATAAATTCCCCTACTAACATTATAATAGCTCTCAATTGAAGGAGTAGCAGAACCCAAAACTAAAAGACCATCAATTAAATTGACTCTTTGTTCTGCAACCTCGCGTGTTAAATACTTGGGATTTTGTTCTGACTTATAGGAATACTCATGCTCTTCATCAATTATTATCAACTTTAAATTTTCAACAGGAGCAAACACAGCAGATCTTGCACCAACTACAATTTTTGCTTCTCCACGGCTTATTCTTCTCCATTCATCATATCTTTCTCCATCTGATAGCCTACTATGAAGTATTGCCACCTTATCCTTAAATCTTCCTTTAAATCGCTCAACGGTTTGAGGTGTTAAAGATATTTCAGGTACTAAAACTATTGCCCCATAATTTAAATTAATGAAGTGTTCAACTAAGTTTAGATAAATTTCTGTCTTACCACAACCTGTAACACCTCTTATTAAAGTAACCCTTCTACCTTCTCTATATTCATTTAATATGGATTCAAATGCCTTCCTCTGAATATCCGATAAGATATGTTTTGGATAATTGGCATATTCTGTTGCAACCTCTCTATATACTTCTCTTTCAAATATTTCAATTACACCTTTTTCTTCTAATGATTTAATTGTAACTCTTGAGCAACCTAATATATCGATAAGTTGAGATAACAGAACTTCATTTATATTATTATTTAAAAAATACTCTATAATATTTCTTTGTTGCTTTAATTTTTTATTATTTAATAATTCTATTGCCTTTTTATTGTCTTTAAGTCTTACTAATTGGACTGTTTTTTTATTTAAATTTTGTTTTGTTTCTATTTTTAAATCTATAATACCCCTATTTCTCATACTTATTAAATCTGCTCTTTTTATATTAATTGACTTTAAATCAATTTTAAGATATTTATCTTTATTTAACATTGATAAAAACTGCTTTTCTTTTTTAGAACATATACTACAATCTTCTGTAATTATCTTTGCTTCAATACACTCTGAAATTCCCATTTTAGGTGGAAGAATAGAATAGATTGCTTCACTTAATGTACACACATATTTTTTCTTCATAAAATACGCAAGTTTAATCAAATCCTGAGGTAAAATAAATTCCTCATCGATAATATCATAAATCTCTTTATATTTAATTTCTTCTTCACTTTTTCCCTTTAGCTCTAAAACAACACCCTGAGTAAGTTTATTTGACGCTCCAAAGGGAACAATTACCCTCATACCTATTTTTATACTCTCCTTCAAACTATCAGGAACAGAATAATCAAAAAGCCTATCGATTTCTTTAGAAGGATTATCAATACATATAGATGCTATTATCATATATTATCCTCCACATCATAAAAAGCTCTTCTTTTATAAAAGAAGATTATATGGTTAAATTATAAAATACTTTAATTTCATTTTATCCTACAAGTTATAAGTACAAAAAAAGAGCAGAAGTGCTCTTTTTTCTGCTTATTTAACTAACAAATCAAGTATAGTATGTGCTACATCATCTTTAGACATATTTGGGAAATCCTTAACACTACCAAACTTGTCTATAATTTTTATAGTGTTTGTATCTGTTCCAAAACCACTGTCCTTTTGACTTACATCATTTGCTATAATATAATCTAAATTTTTCTTTTTAATCTTCTTTGTTGCATTTTCTAATATATCATTAGTTTCTGCAGCAAATCCTATTACAACTTGTTTGGATTTTCTCTCTTTTAATTCAAACAATATATCCTTATTTCTGGTAAGCTCTATTTTAAAATCATCATCTGATTTTTTTATTTTTATATTGCTTTTTTCTTTAGGTCTATAGTCTGCAACAGCTGCCGACATAATCAAAACATCACATTTATCAAATCTATCACTAACAGCTCTATACATATCATCTGCACTATATACGTTTACAACATCTATAAAGGATGGTGGGGTTAAATCTGTTGGACCTGTAATAAGTGTTACATTTGCTCCTCTATCCCTTGCCGCCTTTGCTATAGCATAGCCCATCTTACCTGTTGATCTATTTGTAATAAATCTAACAGGGTCTATATCCTCTCTTGTAGGCCCTGCTGTTATCAAAATATTTTTACCTACTAAATCCTTCTCTTTATAAAGGAGCATTTCAATATATTCTACTATTTTTTCTGGTTCTGCAAGCTTACCCTTTCCAACTGCTCCACAAGCAAGTCTACCTGATTCAGGTTCTATAAAATAATATCCCATTGACTTTAAGAATTCTATGTTTCTTTGAACTATTTTATTTTCATACATATTAGTATTCATTGCTGGTGCTATTAAAACTGGAGCCTTAGTTGCCATAACCGTTGTTGTCAGCATATCATCTGCAATTCCATTTGCTATCTTACCTATAACATTTGCTGTTGCTGGTGCTATTACAAAAACATCTGCCTTTTCAGCAAGTGAAATATGTTCTACCTCCCAAGTTTTTGGGTCTTCGAACATATCAACCACAACATAATTTTGGCTTAACGATTGAAAACTAAGGGGTGCAACAAATTGGGTTGCTGATTCTGTCATAATTACATATACATTTATCCCCCTTTTTTTCA
Organism: Caloramator sp.; assembly: GCF_020054765.1. Classification (NCBI taxonomy): domain Bacteria; kingdom Bacillati; phylum Bacillota; class Clostridia; order Eubacteriales; family Clostridiaceae; genus Caloramator; species Caloramator sp. The sequence continues at coordinate 27,544 of NZ_JAIHAO010000019.1, forward strand.
GCCTGCTTACAATATCTAAAGCCTTATAGCAAGCTATTCCTCCAGATACCCCTATTACAACATTTTTTGACATATAAACACCTCAATTATTTTATACCTGATTTTAAGCTCTCATATTTAATTTTTCCTTCATTTATTTCATTTATAGCAATGGTAACAGGCTTGTTTGAATTTACTTTAACAAGAGGTTCTGACTTATCAATTAGCTGTCTTGCACGTCTTGCTGTAACTACAACAAGTGAATATCTATCGCTAACCTTTTGTAATAGTGAAACAATTGATGGATTAATCATATTAGTATTATTAGTCATTTAAAAATCCCTCCTGCAAAAATATATAGTTTCCCTTTAATCTATCAACTCTACACTTTTCTGCTACAATTATCGCTTCAAGTCTTTTAACTGCATCTTCTACTACATCATTTACAATAACATAATTATAATTTGCAACATAATTAATCTCTTGAAAAGCTGATTTAAAACGCTTTAAAAGAGATTCTTCTGTTTCTGAACCCCTCTTTTTTATTCTATTTTTTAGTTCCTCCATTGAAGGTGGCATAATAAATACAAATACACCTTCTGGATATTTTTCTTTAACCTTAAGTGCACCTTGTATATCTATTTCTAATATTATATCATTTCCTTCATTTAATATACGTTCAACATTTTCTCTTGGAGTTCCATAATAATTATCATAAACTTCAGCATATTCTAAGAACTCATCATTATCAATCATCTGTTTAAATTTATCCTTTGAAATAAAGTAATAATTTATTCCCTCTACTTCATTTTGTCTTGGACTTCTTGTAGTACAAGACACTGATAATTTTATTTCTGGATGTTTTTCCAAAAGTGCCTTACAAATTGTACCTTTACCTGCACCTGATGGCCCAGAAATTACAATTAAAAGTCCTTTATTTTTCATAGCATTACCCTTCCTTTATTCTTCTGATTCTTCTATTACATCTACTTCTTCTTTTGTTGATAATCTATGTGCAACAGTTTCTGGCTGTACTGCAGATAATATAACGTGGTCACTATCTGTGATAATAACTGCTCTGGTTCTTCTTCCATATGTAGCATCAATTAACATTCCTCTGTCTCTTGCCTCTTGAATTATTCTTTTTATAGGTGCTGATTCTGGACTTACAATTGCAATGATTCTATTTGCTGATACAATATTACCAAAACCAATGTTTATTAATTTTATTGCCATTATTGTTCCTCCTATTCAATATTTTGTATTTGTTCTCTTATTTTTTCTACTTCACTTTTAATTTCAACTACAATGTTTGTAATAGTAAGATCATTTGATTTAGAACCTATTGTATTTGTCTCTCTATTCATCTCCTGAACTAAAAAATCAAGCTTTTTACCTATTGGTTCATCGGAATTTAAACTTTCCTTAAATTGCTTTATGTGGCTTCTTAATCTAACTATTTCCTCTGTTATATTACACTTGTCTGCAAAAAATGCAACTTCATTCAAAAGCCTTGCCTCATCAACCTCAATATCCTTTAAAAAATCAGAAATTCTTTGATATATTTTTTCCCTATACTCTTCAACCACCAAATCTGATCTTTCATCAATTTTATTTACTAATTCAGCTATTTTATCACATCTTGTTAATAAATCCTCGCTTAATTTTATACCTTCTTTTTGTCTCATGTCAATAAACATATTTAATGCATTTTCTAAAGCAGTGCTTAAAACCTGCCAAATTTCTTCAGTAACCTCTTCCTTCTTTTCAATACTCAACACATCTTGAAATTTAGATAACCTTGAAACTGTTATATCATTCTCTAAATTCAGCTTTTCACTCATAATTTGTAGGGCATCACAATAGGCCTTTGCTATATTTTCATCAAGCTTTACCTCTATGTCATCCTTACTAAATTTATCCTGTGATATGTAAACATCTATTTTACCTCTTGATATATATGAGGATATAAATTTTCTAATTTTATCTTCAAGAGACATCAAATGTTTAGGATATCTAATATTAATATCTAAATACCTATTGTTTACAGATTTTAATTCTACAGTAAACGCTCTGTTGTTTATTTCAGAATACCCTCTTCCGTATCCTGTCATACTCTTTACCACAATTTCACCTTCTAACCTTTAATCTTTATTTTTTCATTCTTTCTTATTATATCTAATGTATACACAATTTTTCAAGATTATTTTATAAATCTCCTCCATAAATTATGGAGGAGATTTATTAAAAATCTATCGCTTTTATATTGTCCATAGCTTCCCTTAAGTCTAAACTATTACAGGTTAATGATATCCTTGCAAATCCTTCTCCTCTATCACCAAATGCATTTCCAGGTGTAATTAAGACGTGGGCTTTTTCCAATAGTATTGTACAAAATTCCTCTGATTTATAATTGTCTGGTATTTTAAACCAAACATAGAAGGTTCCCTCCGAATCAAATACTGTTAGATTCTTTGACTTTAAAGTGTCTACCACTACTTTTCTCCTTTCTGTGTATATATCGTTAATGAAATCTACATATACATCAGAAAAATCAAGTGCAAAGGCAGCTGCCCTCTGTATTGGAATAAACTGACCTGAATCAAAATTGGATTTAACTGAAACAATTCTACTTATTGCCTCTTTATTACCAACAACATACCCAACTCTCCATCCGGTCATACTAAACATCTTCGAAAGACTACCAAATTCTATAGCTATGTCCTTTGCTCCAGCAACCTGTAATATACTTAAGGGCTTTTGTGCATTAGATATAATTTCAATATAGGCGGCATCATTTGCTATTAATATATCATTTTCTTTTCCAAACTTAATTAAATTTGTATAGAACTCAATATTAGAAACTGCACCTGTTGGATTGTTAGGATAATTTGTAACAAGAAGCTTTGCTTTCCTTTTTACATCTTCATATATATTTTCTAACCTTGGCAAATACTTTTCTTCATATATTAAAGGCATTGTATATACATTACATCCTGCTATATATGCACTTGCTCTATAAACAGGATATGCGGGATCAGGTATAATAACATAGTCATCTATATCTGTAAGTGCAAGAAACATATGTGCTATTCCTTCTTTAGAACCTATGAGCACAGCAACTTCATCCTTATAATCTATATCCACATTAAACCTTCTTTTGTAATAATTTGCTATAGACATTTTAAGTTCCTCTATACCATCATATGGTGGATATTTATAATAGTTAGGATATTTTAATGCTTCAGTTAAATAATCTACTATAAATTCTGGAGTCTCGATATCTGGATCACCTATACTTAAATCTATCACTTTTATGCCCTTTGCATTATAGCTTGATTTTAATTCATCAAGCCTGGAAAAAATATATTTGGGAACCCTATTTAATCTGTTAGACAATTTCAAACCGTCTCTCTCCTAAAATTACTTTAATAATATAATATTCAAAATACTATTTTATGTCACAAAAGTAGTTTTCCTTCACATACAAATTCAGCAGGTCCCTCCATAAAAACATAATTATTATATGTTATTTTTAATTCACCTAATTTTAAATGAGCATTTACTTTATTATTAGTAAAACCATTTATAAAGGTTGCAACAACACTTGCACAAGTTCCTGTACCACAGGCAAGGGTATATCCTGCTCCTCTTTCCCAAGTTCTAATCTTAATATTATTTTTATCAATTACCTTAACAAAGTTTACATTTGTTCCTTTTTTGAAAATATCTAACTTTTCTATTACTGGTCCATATTTTATTACATCTTCATCAACGATTTCTTTAACGTATACTATTGTATGAGGAACTCCCATAGTCATTGTAGTTGCTTCAAACTCCCTACCTAAAACATCAATCTTATAATATTTTTTATACTCTTCTATTATTGGGAGTCCCATATTAACCCTTACAGTCTTTACATTATCATTTTCAAGAGTCAAAATTACCTCAAGAACACCTGCCCCTGTCTCTACTTTGAAATTTTGCTTTTTTACTATTCCTTTCTCATATACATATTTACTAAAACATCTTAACCCATTTCCACACATTTCAGCTAAACTTCCATCGGAATTAATTATAGTCATTTTTATATCAGCACAATTTGATTCTTCAACTATTAGTATACCATCTGCACCTATACCTATGTGCCTATCACATACTTTTTTTGCAATATCACTCCAGTCTTTATTACTTAATTCTTTTTTTTCAAAAACAATAAAATCATTACCAAGTCCATGCATTTTTACAAAATTCATTTTATCTCCCCCATTATAACTATTACATTTTATAATATATTATGTTATACTTATTTAAAAAAGTCTACTGGAGGTTTTAAATATGCCATTTGACGGATTAGTAACCTATAGCATAATAAACGAACTTAAAGAATTTATAAATGGTAAAATAGATAAAATATATCAACCCAATACTGAAGATATAGTATTGATTTTAAGAAGAGAAAAAATTTCAAAGAAGCTTTTAATATCTATAAATCCAACATCCTCAAGATTTAATTTTACAGAACAAAATATAGAAAACCCAATGAAGCCACCTTCATTTTGTATGGTATTAAGAAAGTATATACTAAATGGAAGAATTTTAAACATTGAGCAGATATCCTTAGACAGAATTTTAAAAATAACTATAGAAGTAAAGGACGAACTTGGATACGCAAATACATATTATCTAATATCAGAAATAATGGGAAAACACAGCAATATAATACTTACAAACTCAGAATACATAATAGTTGATTCTTTAAAGCATATAGATTTTACTATTAGCTCTGCAAGGCAAATTTTACCTAAGCTTAAATACGAACTTCCACCAACAAAGAAAAAAATTAATCCACTTGAAATGACAAAGGATAACTTATTAAAAATACTTATAGAAAATAAATCAAAAAAATTATCAAAGGCATTAATTGATAATTTCTATGGTATAAGCAATACATTTTGCCAAATTATTTGTAAAGATAAAGGCGATTGTGAAATACAAACCCTGTCATCCGATGAACTTGATATCATTGCAAATAATTTCTTCTACTACATAGCAAGACTAAAATCTAATTCAATAGAATGCAATATCTTTATAAACTTAAAAGGATCTAAAGACTTTTATGTTTTCAAAGTAACAAATACACCAAATGAAACCCTATATAATACAGCAAGCCAAATGATAGATGCATTCTATTTCAATAGAAGTTCTGAAATTACAATGAAGCAAAAATATAAGGATTTATATAAGCTAATTGAATCGCTATTTGAAAAAACTAACAAAAAGATTGAGTCCTATGTAAATAAAATAGAAGAATGTAGGGATTATGAAAAATACAAACTATATGCTGAACTAATATTAGCAAATCAATACTCAATTGACATTAATAGCGATGCTGTTATGCTTCAAAACTACTATGATGAAAACCTTAATTTAATTGAAGTACCCTATATGAAAGGAATGACTCCTATTGAAGTGTCGCAGCAATATTATAAAAAATATAACAAAAACAAAAATACATATGAAATGCTTAGTAAAAATTTGGTAGATTCGATTAAGGAAAAAGAATATTTAGAAACAGTCCTAATAAATCTTGAAAATGCAACAGATTCTGAAACTATAGAAGAAATAAGAAATGAACTGATTCTAAATGGATTTATTAAAAAGAAGATTACAAATAAATCACCTAAGTCACAGCCTATGCACTATATTTCCTCCGATGGATACGACATATTTGTGGGTAAAAGCAACATACAAAACGACTTTTTAACATTAAAATTCGCCTCCCATAATGATATCTGGATGCATACTAAAAATATACCCGGCTCCCATGTAATAATAAAGTCAAAAAACGGGGAAGTATCTGATAATGCACTTTTAGAGGGAGCTCTACTTGCTGCCTACTATAGCAAAGCTAAAAACTCAACAAATGTACCAGTTGACTATACAGAAAGAAAAAATGTTAAAAAGCCTAACGGTGCAAAACCTGGTATGGTTATATATTATACAAATAAAACAATATATGTAACTCCATCAAGTGAAAAAATTGATAAAATAAAGATAGCTGGGAAATAACTTCTATTTTATGTCTTTAAAAAATGGTTCTATAATAAATGTTGGGGCGTAGCCTCAGCATATTTTTTTACAAAAAATATGCACCTGTTTTAGATGCCTGGTAAAATTAAATTAATCACAAAAA
>NZ_JAIHAO010000065.1:0-6623 GCF_020054765.1 Caloramator sp.
TTTTGAATACAGGTGGTTTGCAATCATACCGTTTGTAATAGTTTCGGCGATTTTTATTAAAGATAGCATAAGAGAGTGGAAGGTGATAAAGCAGCAGGGATAAGGGAAACCTTATCTCTGTTTTGTTAGGGGGTTTACTGAGCATGATGTATTTAACAATTACCATGATTATTTGTATTACCCTTGTCAGTATTGGTGGTATTTGGTTTATGCATAAAAAGAAATAGTATCTTATTGTTTCAAAAAGTGTACTATATGAAATTATAGATTAAAGGCCTTAAATAGTATCTCAAAAAGTTGAATATATTTTTTGAGATATATCTTAAATATAAATAGATATTTTGACATAGCGGTTTTTACCTATTAGTAAATTGATGTAAAAAACACACCCATATAAAAACATGGGTGTGTTAATTTTAATAATCTGTTAGAGCATTAATGCTTTTTTCTAAATCTTCTTGCCTTACCTTGAGGTAAATTGCACTACTCTCTATACTTTCATGTCCAAGGAGGTACTGTACAGTATTGATATCAGATTTGGGTGTGTTTAGAATTTGAATTGCAAAATGATGCCTGAACATATGAGGATGAATTTTAATATTGGTATCATTTTCCCAACGCTTTAGTATTTTAAAGATTCCAGAGCGGGTAAAAGGCCGTTTCCTTTCGCTTATAAAAAGATAATCAGATGATATTGACATTTTATCTCTAACTTCCATATACGCAGTTATAGCCTTTCTGACATCTAAATGAAGAGGAATATTCCTTTCTTTCTGGTTCTTACCTATTACTCTTAGGTTTCCAGAACGGTCATTTATGGTTATGTCAGAAAGACGGATATTTATAAGTTCACTGACTCTGACTCCAGTTTTAGATAACAACTCAAAAACTACTATCCATAAATTTTTCTGACTTCTATACACATATCTTTTGATTTTTCTAAAATCTGAGTCAGAAAAACCCTTTGGAGCGGTAGGTTTATTTGTACGTATCTTCTTTAGATTTTCAGCAGGGTTGTTTTTAATAATGCCATTGCTTTGAAGAAAGTAAAAATATTCTCTTAGTGCTGCAATTTTATTATTTATGGTAGATGCTTTTTGCCGTTTGATATTCAAAAGATAATTTCGGTAGTCTTGTAAGTCCATCATGATTACATTTCCTGGGATAAATTCCTCGCCATATGATTCAATATAGTATTTAATAAAGCATTTGATATTAACAGTATAGGTTGATATAGTTCCAGAGGATTTATCGTTTTTATTTAAATAATCTACAAAATCATCCAAATAATATTCCTTAGTATCCATGACTAAACTCCTTTCCTTAAATTTTACTATGATTTTAAGGACACATAAGGCTAAATTCAAGTTTATATACCAGGTAGATTTCAAGTTTAAAAGTAGGGCTAAAAAGTTTTGTGGACAATTTTCGAGGGCTTATTGCACCAAATAAAGGCAATGTAGTATCTGATTTTTATTGTATTCTCCACAAAATCCCGTTTTTGTGGAAAGATTTTGTAGAAAATTGGATAATGTTAGTATATAATTTAGTTGTGATTTGAAATGAATTATTATGTATTTAAAATTGGGAATGAAAATATAGATTCAAATCAATGATTTTTGTTTTTTCGAATGGAGGGGAATCAATGTGGATAGTAATTTTATGGGGGGCTCACAGTGGAGAAAATGGGACCTTCACGTTCATACTCCAGCATCTGTATTGAATAACCAGTTCGGAAATGATTGGGATTCATATGTTAAACTATTGTTTAATGCTGCAATTCGACAGAATATAGGAACAATCGGAATTACAGATTACTTTAGCATAGAAGGATATAAAAAAATTATAACAGAATATATCAATAATGATAATAAGTTGGCAACCTTATTTAGAGATGAGTTATTACAGGACGAAAACTACATTTCAAAAATTAAACAAATACTTTTATTACCAAATATAGAATTTAGGCTTGACAAAATTGTTTCCAGTAAAAAAGACGGTCAACAACCAAGAAGGCTTAATTATCACGTTATTTTTTCAAATAATGTGAGTATTTCAGACATAGAGGAAAATTTTCTGGAAGATTTAGAGTTTTCATATGAAGGTAATCCAGAGTATGGTTTAGAAAGAAGAAAACTAAAAAAGTGTAATCTTGAGGCACTAGGGCAAAAACTTCGTTCTGAACATCAACCATTTAACCAAATGTCGGATTATTATGTTGGTTGTATGAATGCAGTTGTTAGCGAAGAAGGTATATGTAAAATACTTAAAAAAGATAGGCCACAACTTTTTCAAAACAAATATATTCTTATATTAGCAGAGGAATACTGGAGTTTAGTTGATTGGGATGGACAGGACCACAATGTAAAAAAGAATATATTGTCAATATCTAATATGATTTTTAGTTCAAATGAAAAGACAAGACAGTGGGCATTATCAAAGGATTTTGGGAAAGAGTTTAGTGGTAATAAACCTTGTATTTGGGGGTCTGATGCTCACTCTCCAGAAGAACTATTTAACCCAGACCAAGAGAAATATTGCTGGATAAAAGCAGATACTACTTTTGAAGGGCTTTTACAATTATTAAATGAACCTAAGGATAGAGTATTTATAGGTAAAAAGCCTGAAAAATTAAAGACTACTGAATTAAATAAGTCTCGATATATACATCAATTGGATATAAAAAAAGTAAGTGACTATCCATTAGCAGATGAGTGGTTTGATAATTCAATTGTTTTTAATTCTGACCTTGTTGCTATAATTGGTAGTAAAGGTAGTGGCAAAAGTGCTTTATCAGATATTTTAGGTTTGTTAGGAAATAGCAAGAATGAAAAATATTTTTCATTTCTAAATTTTGAACGTTTTAGAAAGGCACCTGAAAATTTATCTCAATACTTTGAGGCTAAACTTACATGGTTAGATGGTTGCGTTGATGAGAGAGGTCTTTCAACTAAATCTGAATTAACTGAAGTTGAGAAAGTTAAATACTTGCCTCAAAAATATATAGAAAATGTATGTAATGACTTGGGTAGTGGTTTTGAACAAGAAATAAATAAAATGGTATTTTCATATTTGCCTGAAAATGAAAAGTTGATGAAAAGTTCGTTTGATGACCTGATTAATTATTTGTGTCAAGGTATTGAAGATGAAATTCAATCTTTCAAGAATGATTTGGAAAAGATAAATAAAAAAATAATTGAACTGGAAGATAAACAAAATCCAGATTATATTGATACCATAAAGAATCAACTAAAACAAAAGTATATTGAGATAAAAAATCATAGAAAAATAAAGCCTAAAGAAAAAGGAATGCCTGAAGAAGAACAAGGTTCTGCTGAAAATTCAAAGTTAAAAGTACTAGATGAGAAAATTAATAGTATAGATAAAAAAATCGGAGAAGTCCAAGCGGCACTCAATACTGTTAGTGTTCAAATAACTGATTTAAATCTTATAAAAGAAAAAATTATTGAGTTATGTAAGAGATATGAAAAAACGAAGGATGAGATAAAGGAAATCCTTGATAGGCATAGTTTCAATATTAGCCTAAAATTAGATATTAGTTACGATATGAAAGATATAGAGATTTTATTAGATAGTCTAAATAATGATAAGAATCAAATGCAAATATTGCTTGAAAAAGATAAAGAAAAACAGACGGATAAGTCTTTGTACAAAATGAAGGAAAATTTAACTAATGAGAAAGTAAAGATTATCGGAGAAATGAACTCAGTCCTAAAGGAATACCAGAATTACTTAGAGGAGTTAAACGTATGGGGAAAACGGAAAAATGAGTTAATAGGAGATACGAATAAGGAAGGTTCATTTAAGTATTATGCAGCAGAATACAGATACATCAAGCAAAATCTAAATCGAGAGATTAATGAAGTAATCAAGCAAAGAGAGAAGATTTGTAGGGATATATATAAATTAAAATTGAAGAAGGTAAATATTTATAAACAAATATATAAGCCCGTGATGGAACGAATTAATGCAATGGGTAATATTCAAAATGATAATTTAAATTTTTCTGTTGAGATTTTGCCTAATAGTAACTTTAGTGATAAGTTTTTGAATATGATTAATCAATCTGTTAGTAGTGATTTTAGAGGTAGGAACGAAGGTTATGCAAAGTTAAAAGATATAATTATTAAATATAATTTTAGTTGTGAGAATGATGCAGTAAATTTTATTAAAGATGTTTATGATAGACTTACAAGTGATAAAAGTAAAATTAACAAATTATTAAAAGACAGAGAAGGATTATATAATTACCTGTACTCATTAGACTATCTAAAAGTTGAATATAAATTAAAATTTGGAAATAGAAATATGGAGCAATTATCACCTGGAGAGAAGGGGGCTTTATTACTAATATTTTATTTGGTATTGGATAAGGATAATTGTCCCCTTATTATTGACCAGCCTGAAGATAATTTAGACAATCAATCTGTTTATGAAAAACTGGTTCCATTTATAAGGGAAGCAAAAAATAGAAGGCAAGTAATTATTGTTACTCACAATCCCAATATTGCTGTGGCTTGCGACGCAGAGCAAATTATTTATTGCAATATGAATAAAGAGAACTGCAAAATTGAATATGAAACTGGTAGTATTGAGAATCCCAAAGTTAATGAATATGTAGTAAATGTTTTGGAAGGAACAATGCCAGCATTTACTTTAAGAAAGATAAAATATAAAGTTAATAATGATAGAGAAAAGGATAAGTGATTTTTTAATAATAATTAGTCTTTATTGATTTTTGCTCTTTTGTAATAATAGCATATATTAACCAATATATTGGTAATGTTGGTCTATTTAAATCATCGTTACTATATTTTTATTTCAGGAGGGACCAAAAATGGCAGAAATTATTTCCTTATTTAATCATAAAGGAGGCGTAAGCAAAACAACAACTACTTTTAATTTATCATGGGCATTAGCAGAATTAGGGAAAAAAGTTTTGATGATTGATGCTGACCCTCAATGTAATTTGACAAGTATGTCTTTAAGCCTTTCTGGTACTGAGGACTTTGAAACTTTTTATAAGGATAGTTCAATTGATAATATTAAATCTGTATTAACACCTGCATTTGAATCAATGCCTAAACAATTGCAGCCTGCTAAGTGCTACGAGTTTCCGAAAAGAAAAAATATGTATTTACTACCTGGGCATATCAATTTTTCAGATTTTGATGTATCAATTGGTATTGCTCAAGAATTAACTGGTAGTTTGAAGTTAATGAAAAACATTCCAGGAGCAATCAGTCATATGATAAGAATAACAGCAGAAGAATACGGTTTCGATTATGTTATTATTGATATGAGTCCCAGCGTCAATGCAACAAATGCTAATCTATTAATGCAGAGTGATTATTTCATTGTACCATGTTCACCTGATTACTTTTGTGATATGGCTATAAATTCGTTGTGTAATATACTTCCTACTTGGAATGATATTTATAGAACAATACGTACTCATCCCATTTTTCAAGAATCTGATTATAAATTTCCAAATACAACACCAAAATTCATCGGAACAATACTACAAAGATATCGACCTAAGAATGGTGCTCCTGCTAAGTCATTTCAAAAATGGATAGATAAAATAACTGATAATGTTAATAATCATCTTGTCCCTATATTACAAAAGTATGAAATGATAGTGGATTCTTCAAAATTTTTTGAAATAGCAACACCTGAAGAACCATATAACATTATAAATATACCTGACTTTAATAGTTTAATTGCTCAATCACAAAAATATAATGTGCCAGTTTTTGCATTAGAGGACTGGCAAATAGAACAAGTAGGTCAGATTTTAGATAATATGTGTAACAGCAGGGATATGTTTCACAAGATATTTAATAACTTAGCACAATCAGTTATAGGATTAACACAATAATAATATGCAATATATTATAAACCAGTACATACTATTAAATAAATATGAATTCAAATTGTTATAAGTCATTAATAAAAGAGGTTACAGGAATTCTATTTCCAATAACCTCTTTTAACCTTATTTAATGTGCTTCCAACGCACTACCTATAACTTTTATTTTCAGTAATTTCATAGAAAATACATATCAAATCTTTGTCCTGCTTGCATTTCAAGAATATGTAAATATTATAGGTTTAGCGTTGGACATACATTAATAATAAAAGGTGTATTAACGATTTTTGTGAAAAATAGGGTATCAATGATTTTTTATGTGCAATTTATTTCATGTTAATTTATGAAATCCTTATAAATACTGACTTTAAGAAAACTTTTTAGTAATAATTATATATAAAAACTCTTGACCACAAAATTTGTTGTTGACCCTTTTTATTTTGAAGGCATTATCATTATATAGAGAAAAATAAAAAAAGCAAGTTTTTATACTGATTTTTATAAAAAACTTGCTTTATCAAATCTACTGCATTAATCGAATAGTAATGGCAGTATTTCCTTATCATAGATTGAGGTAAGTTCTTTAATAATTTTTTTCTTCCTATATTGTACCGCCCTTTCCGTTACACCACAAATATTAGCGATTCTTTTTAAGGACCATCTGCTGTCTGTAAAATCACCATAAGAAATACCGTATTTCATGAGGTGGTTGACTATAATCAGAGTATCA
>NZ_JAIHAO010000066.1:0-8664 GCF_020054765.1 Caloramator sp.
TCAGCAAGTTTTTTAGGGTCATATCCTTCAGGAATTGGATTACGGGGTCCATGATATAAAACATCCCCTGCATGTAAAATAATATCCGAATCCTTTAAAAAATCCCACGCCTTTTCCCATGATTTATAATCTCCATGAGTGTCACTTATAACACCAATTTTCATAAAATATCACCCTACCTTTCTACACCTTAATTTTAATTTTATCATTTTATAAAGCAAAATCCAACACAAATATTAAGAAAATTCCGACATACCTGACAAAAATAATCTAAACTTATTTTGGAACACCTGATACCAAAAGTTATATTCTGTTGCATGTATAATAGATATATAATATAATGAAACTAAGAAAGATTTAAGAAAACACAGAATATAAAAGCTATTAAAATGTCAAACTTAGTGTAAGAAAATTAAAGGAGCAAATATGGTAGGTCAGAAATTTATAATGAATATGAAGGAGGAAATCAAATGATATGGATAATTTTAGGTATCGTAGCAGTTATAGTTTTGTGGTTTATTGTGACTTACAATAGTTTTATTAATTTGAAAAACAGAGTAGAAAATGCTTGGGCGCAAATAGATGTACAGTTAAAGAGAAGATATGACCTTATACCTAACCTTGTGAATACAGTAAAAGGATATGCTGCTCATGAAAAAGAGATTTTTGAAAATTTAGGAGAATTAAGGGCTAAGGCAATGGGAGCTCAATCAGTAAAAGAAGTAGGAGATACTAATAATCAGATTACACAAGCTCTTAAGACAATTTTTGCTGTTGCAGAAAATTATCCAGAATTAAAGGCAAATGAGAATTTTTTAAAACTCCAAGAAGAATTAACTAATACAGAAAATAAAATTGCTTTTGCAAGACAGTTTTATAATGATATAGTCATGCAGTACAATGCAGCACAACAGAGAATTCCTGCTTCTATTGTTGCAAATATGATGAGATTAACACCCAAGGAATATTATCCTGTTGATGAAGGTGAAAGAGGGCCTATTAATGTTCAGTTTTGATTAACGAGGGTGTGAGTGTAATGTCTAGAAAAACTCTATATGAACTTCAAGCAGAAAATGTAAGGAAAACTTATCTATTTATAGTTACATTTTCTCTTATACTTTTTGCTATAGGTTATTTTTTTGTATGGTATTTCAACTGGGGACTTACAGGAATAGTTCTTTTAGCAATTTTCATTGTGCTGTATAATTGGATAGCGTATGAACAGTCAGATAAAATAGCTCTCGCGTCGGTGGGAGCCATTCCGGCAAATCCAGAGGAGTATTATGTTCTTCATAATATTGTGGAAGAAGTCGCTCTCGCAGCAGGTATACCAAAGCCCAATGTTTATATAATGGAAGAATCCCAACCTAATGCTTTTGCTACGGGCAAAGACCCAAAGCATGCTTCTGTTTGTGTCACAACCGGTCTACTTCAAATGATGAATAGAGAAGAGCTCCAAGGAGTAATAGCTCATGAAATATCTCACATCAGAAATAGAGATATACTTTTGATGACGGTTGTTGCAGTTGTTGCAGGACTTATAATTTTACTCAGGGATGTAATGCTAAGAAGTATGTGGTGGGGAATGGGAGAAAGCAGAAGAAGAGATAAAAATGACAATGGAGCTATAATTCTCCTCATTATTGGGCTTATTTTTTCTATTATTGCTCCTCTTATTGTATTAATTATAAGGTCTGCAATTTCAAGACAAAGAGAATATTTGGCAGATGCAACTGGTGCCTATATTGTAAGAGATCCCTATGGTCTTGCATCAGCTCTTGAAAAAATAGGTAATTATACTAGACCCATGAGAGTTACCTCTGACGCAACAGCTCATTTGTTTATATCAAATCCTTTTGGAAGAGCGGAAAAGTTATTTGCAACTCATCCACCGATTGAAGAGAGAATTAAGAGGTTGAAGAGCCTTACAATGTAAAAGACATAAGAAAATTTTATAAGGAAGGGTGTAAATAGTAATGAAAGAAAAAGCGACATTAGAAGAGTGGAAAGAATTGTATGAGGTAACTGTTAAAATAAAGGAATTAAATCCTTGGAAATATTTTTGGGATGTAGATATAATAACATTAATTTTGCCAGAAAATGAAGAACCAGTATATTGTAGTGTAATGGGAAGAGGAGGAGAATTTTACGGTATAGGTTTTTATTTTGGGTTTGATGCTTTGGACAATTTTTATAAAATTATTGAGACTACTGATATGCCACCACAGCAAATTCAGCGATTTCAAGAAGATAATGTAATTATATGCTATTTTGGGGATAGAGAAGAGTTGTTTAAAGAAGAATTGCAAATTGTAAAGGCCCTGGGATTGAAGTTTAGAGGTAGAAATAACTGGATCTATTTTAGGTCTTTCAAGAAAGGATATGCTCCTTATATTTTGAATAAAGAAGAAGTATTAAAACAGACAGCAATAATGAGACATTTATTACAAGCACTAAAAAATTACATTGAAGAAGATATTGTAGTTAACTTCGAAGAGGGAGAAACTGATATAGCGTACTTGAATACCATAATTAGAGATAAAGAATATGATAGACCAATTGCAGGGAGAATTTGTATTCTTGCTGATTCTAAATCAGGGATGATAATAGATCAACATATTCTTTCTCCAGAAGATAATGAAGTGCAATATATTTTTGATATGGTAATTCCATATATTTTAAATATGGGTAAACCAAAGAAAATATTTGTAAGAGATGAGTATTTATTTCATTTATTAGTCGATTTGTGTGAAAGGACTAAAATTGGTTTGCATATAAAGAGCCGATTAAATGCGATTGATTATTTCATAGAAGAATTTGTAAACTTTAGATAGGGAGCAGGATTTTATCTGCTCTTACTTATTTTCAAGGTAATATATAATATCGCTGATGTAAATATTAAGAAAATTTCAACAAGTTCTGACTTATTTTAACGCACTGGATACCAAAGTTATATTCTGTTGCATGTACCGCTTTTTCTTGAGCTCTGCCGCAAAAGTTGACTTGCCTGCACCTGGAAGCCCTACAAGAAGGACAAGAGCCCCCATTTTCTCTCCCCTCATTCTCTTTTATTTAACTCTATTTTAACAAGTTTGAGCCGTAAAACAAAATTTTTAAAAAACTTTTACTATTCTTCCTGTGTTTTTATCAATAATTTCTATTATTATATCCAGCCTGCCGTAGAAATTATCTAAATTCTCTATTTTATAGCATTATTCATTTCTTACCAATTCCTCAGCATTCATTCCTATTCGTAATGTGTCCACATCCTATACATCTTTATAATGTGTTCATCCTCTAAAATTTCATAAATTATTCTGTGCTGAATATTTATTCTTCTTGAAAGTTTCCCTTGGAGATCACCTTTTAATTTTTCGTATGGAGGAGGATTTTGATGCGGATTTTCTTTTAATATTTTTAAAATTTCTTTTGCTTTTTTGTCAAGTCCACACGCTTCTAATTTTTTTGCATCTTTTAGAGCGTATTTAGAAAATTTTAATTTATATCCCATCCTAAGTCCTTTTCATCCTTCCACTCTTCCAAGGGAATTTTATCTGACTCTATGATGCTTTCTCTTAAATTTGGTACTGACAACAAATATAGCGTTTCTTGAATAGCATTCCAATCTTCTTCGGAAATTAAGACTGCATTTCCTTTTTTAGAAGTTATCTGTATAGGTTCATTACTTACCATTATTTGTTCTAAAATTTTGTATATATTTTGTCTTACCGTTGTTACCGGTATTGTTTTCATAAAAATCACTCCTTTTAAATTAATTATAACGTACGTTTTTATGTATGTCAGTAAAAAATTAGATGACTTGTTATTGAAAATCCTTTATGTAAATTACTTTTCTCTTGTTCTTTAACATAACGCTGAATTGCGTTGTTAAATACTTCTTTTTCAAGCTTATTTTTATAACGAAGAACATCACACATGCTTTGCAAATCGGGTAATTTACTGTAATTTTATCGTATTTTTTGGAAACTTGCAAAATTAAGATTAATAAAAACTGTTGCAAAGCCTACCACCATTAACTCTTCCTTCAAGCTCTAATATAAATCTGTTACCAAAAAAGGTACCATATGGATAAAACTTTTTCGTTTTAATTGTTTCAATCCCTTATAGGTAGGCTAAAAACTGTATATAGTATGTATAGTTAATACGAGAGGTTCAAAAGAAAAACCTAATGACAAAATCAGGTTTTCATATCTTCCATGAAAATTAGTATTATTATCTAACTGAAACTTTTCTATTACCAATGGGAATATCTCTTTGTAATAATAATCTTCAGCTTCTCTGGCTGGTATTGTCTCCCAAATTTCTACTTTTTCTCTTATTTCCTCTTCAATTTTATCACTTGGCAATATCGTTTTCTTTTCCATTTTTCCCTCCTCTTTTCTAAAAAATAAAACAATTTTACTATTATATTTATAATTTTACCATTTTATTCTCCAAAAAACAACATAAATATAAATAAAATTCCAATATATTTCGATAAATTTGTCTCTTTTTTCTCTATTAAACATGACATGACTGTTTGGGGAGTTATCGTTCTAATTCTTGCTGTAATAGAATTCTTTGCAGGACGCAAACCGCAAAAAGCAAATAAACAAGCTTAATCACCACGGCCCTTTTTTTGGGCATCTTCTTTTGCACCGACAATTCTAACATACATTTTACCATTTGAAGTTTTACCTGTTGTAACTTAATAGCCTACAAATCTTACTGATAAGTTATAGCAAAATCTCTTTAGTATCCGTCCCATACACCTTTACAATCTCATTGTGCAACGGCTTAAAATCAATATTATCTACAAACAAAATACCCTCCACTTCTATGCCACTTTGTGGATTGTCAAAAACGTACATGCCTTTTATTGACTTTTCCTTTATATAATAAACATACTCCAAAAGCTCCTTTAAACCCTGTATCATATATTCTCTATCTGTTGTATACTTTACTTCTCCTAAAATAACTTTTACTATTCTTCCTGTGTTTTTATCAATAATTTCTATTATTATATCCGGCCTGCCGCTCCAAAAGATATTGCCCAAAGTACCTTTATCTTCAAAAAGTTTATCTGCTATCTCGTGAGTCTTTTTAACTACTGCCATCATCCTTCTAAAATATTCATTTTCAATATTTTCTACTTCCTCAAATCCTATCTTAAATATTAGATTATCAGAACCAGTACTGTTGTGATAAATATTGTATAGTAAATTTCCGTCTTCCCAACTCGCTATTTTATTATTCGTGCCATCAACGATATACATTTTTTCATTACAAGCGTTATCTCTTAAAATTCTTACAACCCAATATAATTCAAACAAAGTATTTTCATCAGCAATTTCTATAAAAGTTTTCTCAAAAAGTTTTTTAATCTCTTCATAATCAATAAAATTTATAATTTGTCTGTACTTTCTTAAAAGCTTAGCTGCATCACTATAGAGTTTACTCCTGTTTTTTGCAACATCTTCAATCATCCTATCCGTGACATTTATACCTTCAATATTTATCCTGCTCATATAAACATTTTTTTCATATATCTCTTTTACAATTTTATTTATTTTTTCTCCCTCTACGTACCAATCATAACCTGTAAATCTATCCATATTAAGGCCTATAACGATGTCATACAAAACTTCTATAAACTTTTTTAAGACTACATTTTCTTTGGTATTATAAAGCTTATTCCTTTCATTATAAGAAAAAAGAGTTTTATCTTTATAATTTGTATTCAATCTCTGTCTTATAGTCTCTTTCCAATCTATGCTGCCTCTAATTTTATTATAACTTATCTCCTTTGTAAGATTAGTTGAAACCTTCAATTCCCTAATCATCATTGGAAGATTTAATATATAATCCTTAACCTCATCCATTAATAAAAAATGTATTTTCAACAAATCTTCAACCTTATTTATGTTTAAATTTAACTCATTCAAAAAAGGTAGCGGAGATAATTTGCCAGACTTTAAATATACCAATAAATCCTCTTTGATAGATTCTAAAAGCACTTCTTTACTTGTCTTCATAGTCAAATCCCCTAAAAATCACATTTTTATTCCAAAAAAGTCTTTTATGAATCCATCCAATCTATCCTTTTGTCTAGAAAAATCTCCTATACTGCTTTTATACAATTCCTCTGCAAATTTTTTAATATCATTTTCCATAACGCCTTCGAACTGCGGCAGGACATAAAGTATAACAGCAGAAGTGTAATCCCCTTCAACGCTAACATATCTGGCAATGTCTTCAATAATAGCAGGTCCAACTCTTCTGTATTCGTTAATAATATTCCAAACCTCCGCCAGTCCCTCTTTTAAATCCACATTATTGATGCTTTTATCCTCTATCCCCCATATATTAAGATATTTCGCAACAAGGTCCTTATCAATGTTTTTTGGCACACCAACAGGAATAAAAGCAAATCGCCTCATAAAGGCATAGCTCATTTCATATAAAGAAGTTTTGTCGTAAGTGTTCATAGTCCCAATAATGCGAAAATCTTTAGGAATTACATACCCATGTTCTTGTATCTCTACCTCTTCTTCATCATCTTCCTCCGGACGTATGACTATATTCTCTCCAGATTTTGACTTAAAACTCAGTGTCACCCTGTCCCCTGTTAAGGCAGAAAATAATACACCAAAAGCTTTGTCAATATCAGCTCTGTTTATTTCATCTATAATTAGCCACTTGATATTGGAATTGTTATTTTTCTTATTTTTAAAAAGCCGTAAAAATACGCCTTCATCAAAATACAAAGTTCCATCCCTATCAGGTTTATAACCACCAATAGTATCATAAGTAGACCAATCGGACATGGCAGTCACCATTTCGTATTCTACTCCGTAACTTTTACATATTTCTTTAGCTAGTTTGGACTTGCCTGTTCCAGGAGGACCTACCAATATTATGTGTTTACCTGATTTTAAAGCAGTAGATATTTGCTTTGATAAAACCTCTGCATCCTCAAAAAATAAATTATTTATTTTAATTTCTCTTTCAAAATCAATTTCATGAAGAAAGCCATCTTTCTCCTCCTCGCCGCTTTTATCCTTTTCCCCATGAGACACCTTAATAATGTCCTCTCTATTTATACCATTTATCTTTTTAAACCTATCAAAAACTTCAATAAACTTCTTCACCATTTTCTTATATGTAAAATCATTAGGGTTATCAATGGTTTCTATATCATCGTGTTCTTTGGTGCCTTTCTCTTCAAGAATTTTATTAATATCATCACCTATATATAAACCATACGAAATATTAGAATACTTTTCCGTTTCATCTCCCCCAATTGTAAAAAATAACTGAGCAGCTTCTTTATGTGTTTTTTTCTTTTCGGGATATATTGCAAACCAACATCTACTCCCTCCAAAATTCTGTGGTCCATAAAAATCACTAATATATTTATTTTCTTTAAATTTAAAATTAGGAAATATCGATTTAATACTATTGTAAATTTTTCTAATTTCTATATTCACTTTTTCCTTATACTTTTCATAATATAATGGAAACAAAATCTTAAAATCATTCCATGATTTTAAAATATCTTTTTCATGTTTATTTGCAACTTCATTCTTTATGCTCTCCAAATTTTTCTCATCCACATAATCACCATTTAAAATCATCTCACACACTCTAAATCTAATTTCATTGACTTTTTCATCACCTTTGTATCTTTCATATAAAACTTGTAAATATTCTCTATCTAATTCCTTTAAATATTCCAAAAAAGCATTTATATCCTTACTAAAAGAATACAATACCTTTGCATGTTCATAGAGATACTTTACACTTACTTTTACATACAGTTCCTTGTAGTTGGTAAGACAATAAATGAAATCCTGTGCATCCAACATATCTGGATTTTTTATATAATTTTTCTCTTTAAAATAATCGAGCAAAATATTACAAACTTCATAATAGGTAGAATACTTATCTGCTACATCTTCAGTTAAAGACTCATTAATTCCAAAAGAATTTAAAAACTCTCTAAATGCCTGATCCCTATACAAGGGATACTTCTCTAAACTAAAACCTGCTAATAAATATCCAAAAAGAGAAGTATCAAATTTAATAGTAGTATTATATCTTTCCCCAGTATTCACAAATCTTCGTATTCTATCTTCTAAATCTGCCGAATCATCATATAGATAGTTAAACAATTCAGCTACTTCTGAAGGTTTTTCTTCTGCATATTTATATAAATCATCTAAATTCGACCAATGAACAAAACCACCCTTTTGTGGATTTTTACTTTGAAAATACTTAATTATTTCTATAACATTCTCCCCAGCAATACGCTTGTCTTTTAAATAATCATTTATTTCGCTTAAAACTTCTCTTTTATACTTTTCATCGTAATCCACAGTTTCTTTGAACTTTAAATATTCCTCAATAGCAATGTCCATATAATTGTCCATAAAAAATTTTCCTTTTAAATCTTCAATCTTCATCCTAAGATCCCCCTAAAACTACATTAATGTATGTTATATTATCTATTCTATAAATTTATTGAAAATCCTTTATATTTCCATAAAAAATAAAGGCACTACCTTTCATAGTGCCCTTATTTCAAAAACTTATCTAAATCCTCTATCTTATCTATATCAAATATATTGTCAACAATATCCATCAACGTTTCCCTGTTTGCAC
>NZ_JAIHAO010000067.1:0-6536 GCF_020054765.1 Caloramator sp.
CTTCTTATTTGGTACGTTCGCTCTCGCTGTTCAGTTTTCAAGGACCGTTGACGCTTATTTATCTTATCACGTCTTTTTTATCTTGTCAACACCTTTTTTCGGTGTTTTTATTTTTTCTGTCGCTCGCTTCAAGCGACTTTTATATATTATCATTCAACCTTATTTATATCATATTTATTAATCATAATTATTATAAATTATCACGTTATTTCTCTATTTTTTTATTTATTTCTCTTTATTATTCATTATGATACACCAAGTCCCGTTGCATAATATATTCATAGATAAATCAATATTTTAGATAAAATCATTTTAAATAAAATAGGTGCCTTAAACCACTAAAGCAGCCTAATGACACCTAATTTTAACAATTACCTTTTATTTAAACACACCCAGTGAATTTAGGAATATAATTACAACTAATAGAGGTGAAATATATCTTATCAATATTAAGAATGCTTTTAATATTACTTGGTTGCTTATCCTTCCTCCATTGCTTAATTCATTTACTATATCATCTCTATCAATAAAATATCCTATAAATATAGTTATAAATAATCCACCAAGTGGTAGTAATATATTACTTGATACAAAGTCAAATAGATCAAAGAAATTCTTTCCAAATGCTTTGATTTCAGCTATTGGATTACCACCAGCTATTGATGCTGTTGCTAAAAATCCAAACACAAGAATTATAGTCGCTGTTAATAGAACTGCCTTTTTTCTATCCATTTTCTTTTCTTCTGATAAATAAGCAACAGGAACCTCAACCAATGAAATCATAGCTGTTGTAGCTGCAAAAGAAGTTAAAAGGAAAAACAAAGTAAGTAACACTCTACCAAGTGGCATCTTTGAAAACACTAAAGGTATTGTCATAAATAAAAGTCCTGGTCCTGCAGCAGGTTCCATCTTAAAACTAAATACAGCAGGGAATATAGCAAGTCCCGCAAGTAATGATACTAAAAGATCTGAAAAGGCAACCTTAAATGAAGTTTGTGGCATATCATTATCTTCTGTAAAATAACTACCATACGTAATCATTGTTCCCATACCTATCGATAACTTAAAGAAGGCTAACCCTAATGCAATTAGTATGCTTGCTTGTGTAACCTTTGAAAAATCAACTTTAAATAGGAATTTTACTCCTTCAAAAGAATCTGTTAATGTTAAGGCTCTTATATCCATTATTATTATCAATATAAATAGAAGAGGCATCAATGTTTTAGTAACTTTTTCTATTCCATTCTTAACTCCCATTATCAGGATTGTTGATACTACAACCATAACAATAACTTGCCATAAATATGCCATACCATAGTTTGATATTGTTGAAGTAAATATTTCATTTGCCTGTTCAGGAGTTACTCCGTTGAATTTACCAATTAAACTTTTAAAAACATATGAATAAACCCATCCTGCAACTCCACTATAAAAAAACATAATTAAAAAAGATGATAATACACCCATAAGTCCTATAAATTTAAAATTCTCTTTATTTAATTTTCTAAAAGCTCCTACAGCATTGGCTCTTGTTTTTCTTCCAATATAGAATTCACTTATCATTATAGGTATACCAACAAATAGTATACACAATATGTAGATGAATAAAAATCCACCTCCACCATTCATACCAGTAATATATGGGAATCTCCATATATTACCCAAGCCTACTGCTGAACCTAATGTTGCAAAGAAAACTGCAAGTCCCGATGAAAACGTCTCTCTTTTTTTGTTTTCCATAATAATCCCCCTTTAGTAATTTAAATTGTTAAACTTTCGTTATAATATAAAGCACCCAGCAACTTATGGGTGCTTTATATTATTGTTTATAATTGTATAAAAAATGCAAGTTATAGTCAATCAAATTTTATTTACAATTTCTTTGAAAATTCGACCTCTTTCCTCAAAATTTTTAAACATATCAAAACTAGCACATGCAGGTGATAGAGTTATAATATCTCCCTTTTCTGCTGCATTATATGCCTTCAATACTGCATCTTCTAAGCTATCTGCAATCACTATTGGTAATTCTATATTTCTTTCCTCCATAACCCTTAAAAACGCATCCTTTATCTTATCCTTTGTCTTTCCTATTAAAACCAAACATTTAATATAATCTATTCCTTCTTCTGCTAATGGCTCAAATGGTATGTTTTTATCATATCCACCTGCAATCAATATAACCTTTTGTTTAAAAGACTTTAAACCTGCTAATGTTCTTGCTGGGCTTGATGCAATTGAATCATTATAAAACTTTATTCCATTTATTTCTCTTACAAATTCTATTCTATGTTCTACTCCTGAAAAATTCATTGCCACATATCTCATAGTATCTATAGAAACAAAGTCATATACAGCTGCAAAAGCTGCAAGTAAGTTTTCTATATTATGCATACCTGGTAACTTTACTTCATCAATATGACATACAATATTATTATCTACTACAAGATTATCCTCTTGTAAATATGAAAACGCCTTTTCTTTTCTTGAAAATAATCTTACATTTTTATCCGTTTCCTCTGCAATTTTTCTTGTTATTTCATTATCTTTGTTTAAAACAACAACTCCACTTTCTTCTTGATGTAAAAATATATTTTTCTTAGATTCAATATACTCCTGCATATCCTTATGAATATCTAAATGATTAGGCGTTATATTTGTTATAATTGATACCTTGGGAGAAAACTTTGCATCAATTAGCTGGAAACTTGAGAGTTCTAATACAACAAAATCATTCTCCTTTATTTCTTCAATTCTATGAAATAAAGGATTACCTATATTTCCTCCTAAAAACACATTATATCCTTGTTTTTTTAGCATTTCATAAACAAGGGTTGTTGTAGTTGTCTTGCCATCACTTCCTGTAATACCTATAACCTTGCCTTTACAGTATTTTAAAAATTCTCCCATCTCTGACGTAACATAAGCACCTCTATCAAGTGCTTCTTTTATATAAGGGTTTGTAGGCATTAAAGACGGTGTTCTAAATATAATATCTGCTTCTTTTGTCCCTTCTAAATAATTTTCGCCTAAATAAAGTTTAACATCTTTCTTTTTTAATTCTTCTTCATATTCCCCTAAACTTGTTTTTTTATCGCACACAACTACATCTGCACCTAAATCCAACATCATTTGAATAAGAGGAGTATTACTTACACCAGCTCCAACTATTGCAACCTTTTTCTTAAACACAAATTTTTTAAATTCATCAAATGAATATGCCAATTAAAACGCCTCCCTAATTATTGCTTTTAATATATTTCTTTAAGTTTTTTAAATCTTCTATGTAAACATCATACAAAGCTCTATTATATATTATACTCGCAGGATGATACAATGGATATAAAAATCTTCCATTATACTCTATAACTTTCCCGTGTACATCTCCAATTTTTATATCCCCTAACAATGCCTTAAGAGGAGTATTGCCAAGAGTTACAATTATTTTGGGCGATACTATTTCTATCTCCTTTAATAAAGTATCTAAAGATA
Organism: Caloramator sp.; assembly: GCF_020054765.1. NCBI lineage: Bacteria > Bacillati > Bacillota > Clostridia > Eubacteriales > Clostridiaceae > Caloramator > Caloramator sp. The sequence goes on from NZ_JAIHAO010000067.1 coordinate 3,493, forward strand.
ATTCTATTTCTTTTTTATTTGGTGCTCTATTTACCTTTCTTCCTGTCTTTTCATTTATTTTATAAGGTCTTATTTTTACCACATTTGTTATAAATAAATCTTCTCTTTTTATTTCTAATATATTTATAAACTCATCTAAATTTTTACCTGCTTGACCTACAAAAGGTTTGCCCTGTTCTTCTTCAAATCTTCCTGGTGCTTCACCTATTAGCATAATTTCTGCATCTATATTTCCAACACCATAAACTATCTTTACATCCTCTCCATATATATCTTTTATTCTATCACGATATTGTTCATATATAGTATTTAAATCCATATTATCACTCCTTCCTATATATTTTACTATTCCTTGTAAAAAAAGTCCTCTATTTTTTATAGAGGACTTTTTAATATATTATTTTTCAACTGTAATTTATTATTCTCTGTAATAATCACATCAATTTTTACATTATTTCAGGCAAATTATCCAAATTATTTCTACTATCACCATCTGGCAAACTTCTTAAAAATTTTTCTCCAGTTTTAGATACACCAACGGTAACACCCTCAATCCGTCCTTGTTCTGCAAGTTTTATACCTTCTCCTTTTGAAATTATCTGACCTGTACTTAATCTATAAGAAATTATCTCTCCATTTTTGTCGTGTTTTACTCCAGTAATTCTCATTATAACCCCTCCTTTTTAGTTATTTTTTCACCTACGAAAGGGTTTCATACATTGCTTTAATCTTTTTCAAATCCTCCCACGCTAATTTCTTTTTATTTTCATCTCTTAAAAGAGCTGCTGGATGAAAAGTTGCAATAATATAAAAATCACCTTTTTTATACCATATTCCTCTGTCCTTAGTTATCTTTATATTTTCATCTATAACATATCTTGCTGCAGTTGAACCTAAACACACAATTATTTTAGGTTTTACTATTGCTACCTGCTTTCTTAAATATACTATGCAAGTCTTTGCTTCATCTTCAAAGGGAATCCTATTATTAGGAGGCCTGCATTTAACTATATTTGCTATATATACTTCTTCCCTTTTTATATTAATTGCCTCAAGCATCTTATCTAATAATTTACCTGCTTTTCCTACAAAAGGCCTACCTGTATTATCTTCTTCTTCACCCGGTCCTTCACCTATTAACATAAGCTTTGCATTCAAATTACCCTCACCAAATACAACATTTTTTCTTCTTTGTGATAGCCTACATCTATTACAGTTATTCACATATAACTTTAATTCATCTAAATAACTCATATAATCTACCCCTGTTTTTTGTTATATAATGTATTAATGTATTATATAACAGAATATATAGTATAATATCTTATTTATTAATTAATATTTTTATTATTTTTTATTAAATATGTTGCACTTTAGTTGTAAATGTGTTATATTTATATTGTAATGAATAGCGAAAAGACCCTTTCATATAACATATCCCCATGATTGAACCCTATTAACTGACCCTAGCCAGGAAACCCCCTGGCTCTTTTTTTACATATTTTTTGAACCCCATTCGCAAAGAGCCTTTAAAATAGGCATTAATCCCTTTCCCTTTTCAGTTAAAGAATACTCTACTTTAGGTGGAATTTGATAATATTCCTTTCTATTTATTAATCCATCTGCCTCTAATTCTTTTAATTGATTACTTAATGTTTTATGTGTTATACCATTTACAAGTCTTTTTAACTCTCCATATCTTAAAACTTCATTATTTGAAAGATGCCATAAGATTACTGTCTTCCATTTACCACCTATTATACTCAAAGTATATTCAACTGGGCAATTATAAGTTTTCTGTTGATTCATAAATATTACTCTCCTTTTTGATAGTATATTACTCAAAAGTGCATACTTTATTTTTTTTATATATAATTTATAATTTAAGTATAATATGTTCGAACATAGCTGTAAATACTATAGAAAAATTCATTAATATTTGGAGGTATAATATGATTAATGAAACTTTAAAAGTAATCAAATCAAGAAGAACAACAAGAAAATTTAAAAGCGAACAAATAAAAAATGAAGAACTTCAAGCAATAATCGAGGCAGGTCTTTATGCACCAAGTGCCCATAATCAACAATCTTGGAATTTTACTGTTATACAAAATTCTGAACTTATAAAAGAATTAAATAGAGAATCTAAAGAAGCAGCTAAAGGATTTAATGATGAAGTAATTCAAAAAATGGCTAACAACGAAAAACTTGATGTATTCTATGGAGCTCCTACTCTTATAATAGTATCTGGAATGGATAGTGCTATGATGCCTCAGGTTGACTGTGCTGCTGCAACTCAAAATATGTTAATAGCCGCTGAATCATTAAATATCGGTTCTTGTTGGAATGGATTTATTTCCTTCTTATTTAATGGTCCTAAGGCAGAAGAATATAAAAAGAAATTAAACATACCAGAAGGATTTACACCTTATTATGCTGTTGCACTTGGATATAAAGATACAAAGGCTATAAATGCTCCTGCAAGACGTGAAGGTACAGTACAATATATAAAATAAGACTGAAATAATTTCTCAGTCAGTCTGTTGAAAAAGTTATATATTGATTAGCCCCATGAAGGAGCCTATTGAAATCCCTTCATGGGGCTTTTTCAGATTTTAGCTAACAATTAGGTTTGTCAATAATCTATGTGAGATAATTCCTCAGTCATTTTCATATGTAACAAGAAGGGACAGGCATTCTAATCGAATACCCGCCCCAACAATTGACAAAGAGCCTAAAAAAGCAAATCTGGCAACGACCTACTCTCCCACACCGCATTAGTGCAGTACCATCGGCCCTGCGGAGCTTAACCTGCGTGTTCGGAATGGGTACGGGTGTTTCCTCCGCGGACACCCCCATATATTGGTGGGCCTTCAGGGACTCGAACCCCGGACCGACCGGTTATGAGCCGGTTGCTCTAGCCAGCTGAGCTAAAGGCCCTCAACTATCCGGCAACGACCTACTCTCCCACACCGAATTGGTGCAGTACCATCGGCCCTGCGGAGCTTAACCTGCGTGTTCGGAATGGGTACGGGTGTTTCCTC